>JAVKFU010000019.1 GCA_040223695.1 Deltaproteobacteria bacterium | reverse complement strand
GCGCAAGGGGCGTGCCATCTCCCTTGAATTTATAAAATATCAATAGCAACAGTGTGTTATATACAAAGAAGTAAAGACTGAATGGTAGCGGTATCCCGCTAGTAGCGACTTGTCGCTAGTCTGTCCGGTGAAATCTCGATAATATTCATGAAAAAAACTTGAAGAACTGTTCTTTAGTAGCAGAGATATATGAAGCAAAAATTATTTATACGCCAGTTGAAATCCCATGAATAAAACCGCTCGGGATCTATACGGAATAATGTTTCATCAATTCAACAAATCCATTTTTATCATCCTGTTCCTGAGGACCTGTCTGGTTACACCGAGCATTTGAGCCGTTTTTGTCTGATTCCAGTCGTTTAGTTCGAGCGCCTTTTTTATTACGATTTCCTCTACGCCCTCAAGAGTCAACTTATCCATGTCCAGCTCAAAAAACATCTTATTCTGCTCGTTCTGAACCTTTACACCCTTACCCTGCTCGTCAATCTGAATGTACTTGGGATTTAAAGTCTCCCCCTCACTCAGTAAAACGGCCCTTTCGATTGAGCTCTTCAGCTCCCTGACATTCCCGGGCCAGTTGTAGTTCATAAACGCGGTTTCGACCTCTTCGGGAACATGCTGTATATTCTTGTTGAGATCCACGTTGAAAAAATTTATAAAATATTCGGTAAGGAGCGGTATATCCTCCTTTCGCTCTCTGAGACTCGGCATGTCGAAATTAATAACATTCAGCCTGTGGTAGAGATCCTCCCTGAACAGTTTTTTATCCACCTGCTCTTTCAGATCCTTATTGGTCGCCGCGACGATCCTGACATCAACCTTGATGTCCCTCTTGCCGCCGATCCTCCGGAACGTCCTTTCCTCCACTGCTTTTACAAGCTTGGCCTGAAGCGCGAGACTCATGTCCGCTATCTCATCCAGAAAAATGGTCCCGCCGTTTGCGTCTTCGAATATACCGGTTTTCATCTTTTTAGCATCCGTAAACGAGCCCGCTTCGTGCCCGAACAGCTCACTTTCAAGAAGCGTTTCGGGAATTGCCGCGCAGTTAAGTTCGATAATCGGCTTCTCCGCTCTCGCACCGTTGTGATGAAGCATCTTCGCGGCAAGCCCTTTCCCCGTCCCGCTCTCACCGCCAATAAGAATTGTCTTGGGATCCGTATTAACAAGCTTTTCGAATAAATCGATTACATTCTTTATAGCGTTGCTCCTGCCGATCAGAGAGTGAAACCCGTATTGCTTTTGCTCGCTCTTCAGTCTGGAACTAAGACTTTTCTTTAAACCCGCGTTATCGAGTGCGTTTTTTACTATTACCTTTAATTTATCGAGTGAAAACGGCTTTTCTATGAAATCGTACGCCCCTTTCTTGATTGCGGAAACGGCCGTATCCACATTGCTCTGCCCGCTCATCAGTATAGTAACGGGCGCGGGATCGATACCATTTATTTCGTCCAGAGCCTCGATCCCGTTTATATCCGGCAGCATCAAATCAAGAAGAACAAGATCGGGATTATCTCTTTTGGCTAAAAGAATCCCTTCCTTCCCCATATGAGAGACGTCTACGTCATACCCTTCATCCACAAGACATTCCTTCAGTTTATCGCAAAGGAACTCCTCATCGTCTATTATTAAAATACTTTCGCTCACTCTTTATTCCTTTAAATTATAAATATGCCATATTAACATTTCTAAGCCGTTATTTCAGAATTATCTTTAAATTTTTTAGGAATGATTACCGTAAAGGTGGTTCCTTTCCCTTCCTCGCTAAAAACCTCAATCCGCCCGTTATGCGACTCGACAATCTTCTTTGAAATCGGAAGACCGAGACCTGTCCCGTTCTTCTTGCCCGAATAAAAGGGATCAAATATTTTATTCATCACCGCTCCGGGAATGCCTTGACCGGTATCGGAAACCCTTACATGGAGAGACTCGTCAACTATATTCGTTTCGACGGTAATTTTACCGCCACATGAGTCAACGGCATCTATACCGTTAATCAATAAATTCATCACGACCTGCTGACATTTCTCATAGTCGAGGTTGCACTCTTCCTCACATTTCAATTCCAGGTTAATTTCGACTCCCTTTTGGTCGGCTCTCGATTTTACCAATAGAACCGATCTCTCAACTATATCGTTAGGGTCTACCTTTCTGTAATCCATCTCTTTGGGAATCGAAAGCTGAAGCAGGTCCTTTAAGATATTGTCGAGCCTTTTGACCTCGTTCAACACTTCCGATATGGACTGCTCCTGATCACCGTCTTTCGATTTACTTTTCAGCAACTCCAGGGCAACGCTTATCCCTGAAAGAGGGTTCTTAATTTCATGGGCGATCCTTGCCGCGAATTCCCCGATTGTCGCCAGCCTTTCGGCTCTTATAAGCTCGTTTTGCTGGTCCCTGATTTCGCGCGTCGCCTCTTCCACCTTTTCCGTGAGCGTTTCGTTAAATTTCTTTGTCTGCTCGATCAGCTCTACGTTGCTTTTGTGAGTAACCTCTATGTTTTGAAGCATTTCATTAAACGAGCCCGCAAGTGTGGAAATTTCATCGGTTTCCCCTTCGGCCTTAATCCTGTAAGAGTAGTCTCCCCTCTTGACGGTTTTCGTGGCGTTTACGAGATTCAGTATAGGTCTTGTGATTTTTGTAGGAAAAAGGATTGTAATGATGCCGCCGAATACAAGGGCCACCGCGACTACGATCAGCACATAAGTATAATTATATGTAAGCTGCTCATCGATTAATCCAATCGCCTGTTCTACCATCTCCTTGCCGAACCCGGGGTCGGATTCAACATTACTGTCCGGACCGGAAAAAAGTTTATACAATGTGTCATAACGGCCCTCCAGATTCGAAGCCGTCTCGTTTAATTTGTACACGTTGTATATAGAGAGCCCGCCCACCATCAGCATAAGCAGAAGCATAAGCGCAAAACCCAGTCTTATTTGCCTGCTAAGATTCAATGCGTTGGAACCTCCGACCCATCACGGAATAGTGAATAATTCTACCCGTTTTTTCAAACCTGCCATTAAAACTCTTTCAAAATGATAATTTAACCATTTTATAAAGGGGAAATTGTACGGATTCATACAACTAAATATGTTTCGTTTGATACAAATCCCCGCCCGTCTGATCGGACACATAAGCCCGTTCAAATCGCAATCAACCAGCATTATTGAAATTATTCAATTTAATCGATGTTTGGCACGGCCCTTGCACTTATTGACATCAAAATCCTAATACCTGGGAGGTATTAAAATATGAAACGTTTATTAGTATCATCGATTTTAGTAACAGGACTGGCTATGACAGGGGCAGCCGGAATAGTTTCGGCGGAGCAACCAGGAGATTCTCAGTCGGGGGTTCATGAAATGGAGCAAACACAAGAGAACATCCATTCCGAAAACTTTACTGGTGAAGGGCTGGAATACACGGTTAAACCCGGAGATACCCTTGCAAGTATTGCCGAAGAGCACCTAGGCTCCTCAGACAAGTGGGAAGTAATAGCCAGGGCGAACGGGATTGAAACTCCCGACCAGCTTGAGGCAGGCCAGACACTCGTAATACCGGCAAACGCTGACACTGCCGACGCCGCTTCAAACGACGTGGCCGATCAGGACGAAGATGCATATACCGCTCAAGATGCTCAAGATAACGCGATGAGCGAAGAGGACCGTGAAATGAAGGGCGAAATCACGGAAATAAGCGCCGAGAATGAAAGCCTGACACTCACTGATGAAAACGGTGATATTCACTCATTAAAGTTTAATGATGAAGAATTACTGGAAGGCATTGCCGTCGGAGACTTCGTAAAGGTCGAGATCGAGGGCGACGGTACGGTGATTTCCGTTGAGAAAGTAGAGAAAAAAGCCTAGTCGATTGACTATACCCATATCTGTACCTTAAAGCGGATGGAGATTATCGCGCTTTAAGGTAAAACATACGGCGGGGATATCCAAAATATCTCCGCCGTTTTTTTAGGAAACACCCATAGTTTTTCCTGTTTTTTCTCCCCGAAAGAATGGTTATGGAAAAAATTTGGTGACAACCTTTGACATACCCTTCATAATAGCAAATAATTTTTAATCTCCGGAAGGACGATAACTTTATCAATATTATTTCAAAAAAACGGAAGTTCATGATAATAATTAAACCTCACTTAATTTTTTACCTTGTTCTTATAACCCTTCTTACGGGATGCGTCGTCCCTCCCGGCTCCATAGAGGAGCTTACCGAACGTCAGAACAGTCTGGAAAGCAGGCTGGCGGCAAATTCAAGCGAGATAACGGATATTCAAAGGAAAGTCGAAATACAGGAGGCGAGGATTAGAAGCCTGGAAAAAAATTATTCCGATATATATATGAAGATGGATGACCTTCGAAAGAAACAATCCGTAAAGTCCGCAAAGCAAAAGTCGGCCGACGATCTATACAACAGTGCGGACAAATCTTATAAGAAGGGAGAGTACACGAACGCAATTCTCACCTACCAGATACTTATCGACACATATCCCAACGACAAAAGAGTAGCCGACGCCTACCTGAAACAGGGACTGTCGCTCGTCAAAATAGGCCGGAAGAACGGAGCAAAATTCTTTTTTAAAACACTTATTGAAAGGTTCCCCGGCTCAAGAGAAGCGGAAATCGCCAAGCAGGAGCTCAAGAAAATAAATTCCAGCTGAAAAAACCTTTTGTCTGCTCCGCTACAATTCCGATTGTTTCTATTCGTACAATAAAACCGCTTCTAATCTCCTGCCAGCACTCTCGGACTTATAACCTATTCTAAATACAATATAATTTATTCATCTGCTAATTGGCATGCGGATTGCACCTTATATATAGCGTATAGACAAAATTAATATACAGGAGGCAATCGACAATGAATATGGCAACTAAAATTTGGAATAAAATAAATCGGTATCTGGTTCCGGGCGCACTCGGAATCTTTATGGTCTACGGAGTGGCATCGACCCATATGGCCCCACAATCGGAGGGAGCCGAAATGGAAAGCGGGATGCCCGGCTACGAGGTGCTGGCGGCGTCCACTGAATTGAGCCCGTACAGTCCTGAGCTGAAGGACATATTCTTTAACGAAAACAGTTACAGAATAAGGGAGGACGCCAAAGAGGTGCTGAAAGAAAACTCCGAAGTCCTCAAAACTGAGACGGATACCTATGTGGTGATCGAAGCGTACTGCAACGCCGGTGAGCAAATTCCCGAAAATCTCGGTGTACTGAGGGCCGAATCCGTAAAAAATTATGTCGTTCAGCAGGGCATCGATCCCGACAGAATCATAACGGCGAACAAATGCAACGCTTACGACATGAAGCTTTCAAACACTGAAGATTCCATAGGACTCGACAGCAGAGTGCACTTCGTAGCTTTAGATGAGCTGGCCGAAGACAGGAATTTAGCTCTTAACAAATAATCCTGTTTCCGTGTGAGTAACAGCAGATAAAATTTATAAATCAACCGTTTAAAATAAAGCTCATCCTCCATACCTCAGGAAACAAACAAGCCGTCGGGCGGATAATCCGTCAGGCGGCTTTTTCATATATTGCAGCGCGGTTTTCCCGGACTCGAAAAGGTCTGTATGAAACATTAGTCTTCCGGATTATTGCCAGTTTTTCTCATGCCGCACTGAGCCCCACAGCGCCGCCAATCCCAAAACCGGACCGGGCACGAGAAAGAGCATCAGATACTCCGCGCTAACGAACTCCGCAAGATAACCGACTGATTGAATGCTGATTATAGTTATAAAAAAACCTATGCTCGTTACTATGGTCAATGCCGACCCCACGTACTCCCGGGGCGCTTTCACGGCTACCAAGGCCGAGAACTGGGGCGAATCCCCGGCCACTACAATTCCCCAGAATACAAAAAAACCGAGGAATATTTCAGCCGGCGCAAAAAAAACCAGCGGAGAAAGAACGCAGCACAGCCCCGAGGCGAGCAGTTGATAAAAAGCCATCGGCGCGCTTCCCCGGCCCTTCGATATGAATCCCCCCAGAATGCACCCTATACCTCCGGCCCCGATGACGGCAAAAGACCATAACGGGACGTTAACGGCTTCACCGTTATTGACACCGTATGCGGACAGTAAAACCGGAACAAACGCCCAGAGTGTGTAGAGCTCCCACATATGGCCGAAGTAGCCGAATGCTGCTGACCGTAAACCCTTCGAGCCGAAAATGACGGGTATGGCTTTAGGATTGAATTTAGTTCCTGTGCTCAGATACGGGCCGTCCGGAACCAGAACGAGCATTAGCACCCCTCCTGATACCGATACGGCTGATACCGAGAGAACCACACTCTGCCAGTCGAATGCTCCACCCGTGGCCTTTAACAGAAACGGGAAAGCCGTACCGAGCACGAGCGCGCCGACAAGGTATCCAAGTGCCTCCCCAATGTCCTTTTTGAACCAGCCCGCAGCGATTTTCATACCTACGGGATATATACCGGCTAAGAAGAATCCGGTCATAAAGCGGAATGTTAATAACAGCGGAAGCCCTTCCGCAGGTATCAGGATACCCAGATTGGAAAGGGCCCCGAGTACGGAACATACAAAAAATACTTTTCTGGGAGAGTACCGGTCGGAGATAACAAAGAAGGCGAATACGAGCGTGCCTATGATAAATCCCAGTTGCACGGAAGAGGTAACGTAGCCCAAAGAGCCGGGCCCGATATTTAACTCAGCCTGCAGGTTGCCCAGAACAGCATTGCCGGCAAACCACAGCGACGTGCCCGCGAACTGCGAGAACATAATAACCGGCAGGATCCGTGAGGGCCTTTCTTCCACTACATAAACTCATTAGTAATAAAACGGATTTATAAAAAACCCTGCATCAGGAGTCGATTATTCCTGATGCAGGAGCTTAGATATGCTCGAGTTTAAATCATATATCGATCTAAGCAGACGGCTTGATATTCTGATTCATTCTGAATAGGTTCTTCGGATCGAACTTCTTTTTCATCTGAACCATTCTGTCGTAGTTAGGACCGTAAGCGTTAGTTACACGGCCGGTTTCCTCTTCAGTCATAAAGTTCACATAGACGCTTCCCGTAGCGAACTCGGCTGATTTATCGAAGAATTCGCGTGCCCAGGAGATACATTTGTCATCCCCGCTATTGTCATCCCACCTGCCGTGAACGTTAAGAACGAATTTTGTGTCACGATTTGCGTAGGCTGTTGCGTCATGTGGAATTTTGTTCGCCTCGCCTGCTAAATGAGCGATAAATATCTCACATTGAGATGAAGGGAGTTTACCGGCGTAATCTATAAGCGTGTCGACAGCGCCCTCGCCGATGTCTGAAAAATCATGCGATTTCCAGTAATTTCTCGCCCCCGGTGTAAGCAGCGGGTCAAACGCTTTCTGCCAACCCTCGTACGGGCCCACTCCCACGAACTCGCCGTGAGGATTGCCGAAACCCCGAATCGGCTCGATTAACTTCTCTCCCGCTTCAGGCTTGCCGGCGTACATAAACGCTAACACTACTACCTCCTTCCCATGCACTTCTTCCGGTAAAAACGGAAGGGGCGGCGCCTGACGCAGAACCACCCAGATGGCCAGGTCTTCAGGAAGCCCCTCAACATATTCGAGGTATTTCGAGATAACACTCTTGGCTTCATTAAACGGAAAAACAATCAACCCGGTGAGCACCTCAGGACCTACAGGGTGGAGCTCAAACTCGAACATGGTCACTATGCCGAAGTTCCCGCCTCCTCCGCGGATAGCCCAGAAAAGATCCGGATTTTCCTCTTCACTTGCATGGAGGAATTTGCCTTCCGCGGTTACTACATCCGCGGAAAGAAGGTTGTCAACGGTCATACCGTGCTTTCGGGTTAACCACCCGAAGCCTCCTCCGAGCGTAAGCCCCGCGATGCCGGTTGTAGAGTTTATGCCGACGGGGGTGGCGAGTCCGAATGCCTGTGTTTCGTGGTCAAAATCCCCGAGAGTGGCGCCCGGGCCTACATAAGCCCTTCTGGTTTTAGGATTAACACTCACAAAGTTCATAGCTGACAGGTCAATCATCAACCCCCCATCGCAAACAGCGTTGCCCGCTATGTTATGGCCCGCTCCTTTGACAGCTATGAGTATATTATTCTCACGGGCGAAATTCACTGCGTCCATCACATCGCGATTGCCCATACACCTTACTATAATTCCGGGCTTCCGGTCTATCATGGCGTTCCAGATACTGCGGGCTTCGTCATAACCGCCCTCACCCGGAAGCAGTACTTCACCCCTGAGCTTGGCCCTCAAGTCATCTATAGCCTGGGCGTCTATTTTTGACTCTCCACCGCTTAACGACCTTACCGTAATTTCAGACATTATCCTTCTCCTCAATACTTATTTTTAATTTCTCATAACTTAGAATCCAGACTCACATTATAGAACGATTATGAGAACTTTTGCAAATCCCGTCTCTATGGTTGATCTTACATACAAAGTGTTAAGGCAATATTGGGATATATGTGGAGCTTTCTATAGAATTTTTTTAAGGGATATCCGGTCAGTTCCCCGAGATAAAACCATTTGTTAATGGAGACACGGAACGAGTCAACAAGCGCTCATATGTACACTTCGAGCTCAACAATAAAAAGAACTCGCACATACCGGCAATAGCGAAATTAATGTTCGTTCTGTTACTTCTGCCAAACGAGGGGATATCGCGCTGATATTATTGAAAATATCCGTACTTTATCGGGAAGGGATATAAATTTAGTCAGGCTTTCTTACATTTTTAATATCATTTGCAACCATACGATTGATTCAGGTACTCATCAGACAAGCATGTTTTCCAATTGCTCGACCGCCTCGGGAAGGGCAAAAATAACTATCGTATCCCCGGCGCTTGCTCTGAAATCCCCCCGCGGCAAAATCAGATCATCTCCCCTGATGACGACGCCTACAATAGACTCCTCTGGAAGTTTGGCATCTTTAAGCGGAGTATCCAGTATCTTGGCTTTATCCGTAATTTCAAATTCCAACACCTGAGCGTTTCCTTCGGCAACAAGCGAAATTTTTTCGACCGTTCCGATACGAAGGATCTTTAAAATTTCATTCGCGGTCTCAACTTTCTCACTGAGCGCTCTGTCGATACCAATTTTCTCGATAAGATTCATATAATCAGATTTATTGTATAGTATCAGCACCCTTTTAGCCCCCATGCTCTTTGCAAGCAGAGCGCTTAGCGCATTTTTTTCATCATCCCCCGTCAGAGATAAAAAATAATCAGCCGAGGTAATGCCTGCTTCCTTTAGCGCGTCACTTTCCGTTCCGTCCCCGTTAAGCACCAGAATATCGGGGAAGTCTTCGGCTACTGATCTGGCCCGGTCGGAATCACTCTCAAGCAGTCTCACGGAGAGACCCTGTTCGGCTAAATTCGATGCCGCTTTTGTACCAATTTTGCCGCCTCCCATTATTATTACAGTCTCTAATTCTTCCTCTTCCAGACCTAAAAGCTCCTTGAGCCGGCCCTGTTTCTCCGGATTACCGAGCGCATAAATATAGTCCCCGACTTGAAGCTCGGTTTCCCCTTTGGGTATATGTATTGTCCCGTTTCTTGATAAAGCCACGAACTGCCAATTTTCAGCGCCCCCTAATTGTGAAAGTTTTCTACCCGCGATCGGAGTATCTTCTTCAATTTTGAGCTTGAACATCCTTATTTTTCCCTGGGCGAATTTTTCCACCCTCCACGCGAAAGGAGAACCGATAATACTAAAAATCCTTTTAGAAATAATTGTCCCGGGGTTAACGATAAATATGTTTTCTTTATTGAGATGTTCGGGATAATCCAGGAACTCGGGATTACCGACTCGGGCGATAACAGTCGGAATACCAAAAGAGGAAAATAGAAGGCACGACAAGATATTAGTCTCATCGTTGCCTGTTACCGAAACGCTGACATCGGCATCGACAGAATATTTTTTCAGGATTTCCGGGTCTTTGCCGTCACCATCTATTGAGAGAACGTCGTATGTGTCGCCTATTCTTTTCGCCAAATCTTTGTCCTTTTCAATAACAATTACGTCATTCTCTTTGGATAATCCTCTTGCCAGAAATGCGCCGACTTCACCTCCCCCTATAATAATAATTTTCATCGAGAAACCCCTTTTTCCTGAACGATTAGATTAATTCATATATTGCGGACAGGGCACTAGCTACAGTAATCGTCGCTGGAGCTGTCAGATCGGTAATATAACGAATTCTAGTCAATATAATCCGTTATATCAATAAATTTCTGGTAACAATTTAAGGATGAATGGCTACTGAGAACCGTCATGGAAATGGCAGGAAAAGAGAAATGAAATCTTCAATAACCCTCTATAACAACCGCCAGCGGTAAAAGTGAAAACTTTAGCCTTCAATCCGCTTACCTATCTGTGATATGATAATTTTTGTCTCTATGATTTTCTAACCCAAAGGTGCCAATGGCATGGAATCAATATTATCAGGCGCTGCTCAATATATCATTGCCTCAATAAACATGTTAATAACGATATCTCAATCTACATACATAATGAATCTTGAGAGCCTGACGGCGAAGAGAATTACCGAAATAGAGACTAAGAAAAAAACGGGAAACATACATAGGTACAAAACGAACTGGCATATACTTTTACTGGCCTGGTGGATGCTGGCCGGTATGGCAATCCTGACCCTCGCCTTTCGGATCATACCCTCCATATTTGTCGGAGATAACACTGAAAAGTATCATCCCTGGTTTATTACCATGGATTTTATTATTATAGCGGGGACACTGGTCGGATATTTGCTCCTAGCGTCCCTTGCGTTTCGCGCCTGGAAATGGAACAAATGGCAGGGGAAGTCGGAGCCTAAATAGTCTCAGATTAAGATTTTATGCCACGCTCCTCAATGAGGAACGGTTTAACCGGAGCACTGCTTTGTATATAAGGAATAATTGATTTTCCGCCATTAATCTCCTTTTATAGTAAGCAGCTTATGCTGTAATTTTGATCCCAATTCATGAGAGTTGCTTTGTGTGATTTTTCTCCAAGTTCCGTCAGGGCCAAATAAAGTCATATTCAACATCATGCTTAAACGCAGGTAGTCTGAAACACTCAGTCCTTCCTCTTCGGCAATCTTTTCGATTTCCGCCTTTTCGGTCGGCGTGACTCTTAACACCAGTTTATCAGTCTTTGTTTCTCTCTCCATTGCTTTCACTCATTTTTTATAAACTACATATATTAGAGTCTGATCTCATCATTTAGCATATCACATTTATTTATTGCCGTTCAATAAATTTTATTTCCTGATGGGGGTTTTATTTTCAAAAGATGAATTTTCGAATTAATAAGAGACTCAGGGGCTATTCATTTTACCAAAATTTCGAAATCAAGTTTTTATTTTATAAAACTGAATGTTCTCGTGTAAATTCAATTGAGCTTTCTTACAAGCTTTGTCCAACTTATTTTTTCAGCTATCCTCACTGATACTCAACTACATATATAGGAGAAACGCCAAATGACAACTTACAGAATGATTGAGGTGGTGGGAGTATCGGATAAAAGTTACGAAGACGCAATAAAAACCGCGATTGATGATGCTAAATCCTATCTGGAGAATTCACACCAAACCTTAGAGGGGGTAGAGTGGTTTCAGGTTTTAGATCAGAGAGGCAGATTGTCTGACGGCAAGATATCAGAATTTCAGATAAGATTGAACGTTGCTTTCAATATTAAAAAATAAAGGCCTGTAAGCTTATCGGTGGTTAAACCGGAATTGTGTAGCCTTACTTACTTATCAGGGCTTTGAAATTTATGAAGTTTTGCGGGGCAGTCTGGAAGCCAGATTAGCTAAAACATCTTTATCTTTGTTCCCATCGGTATCGCAGGCAACTATCTCTAATTCCGGTCCCCCAAGTTCCATGGCCACCTGCAAGCACGCGCCACACGGAAATGTAAGCTTGCCGTCGGTTCTCCTCGACATAAGCACGAGCAGCTTCGGCTTCCCGGCGTCTTGGGATACAGAAGAAAAGAGCGCTATCCTTTCCGCGCACATAGCAAGGCCGAGCGATACATTTTCCACAAGAGAGCCGGGAATAATAACACCTTTCTCTGTAACCACGGCAGCTCCCATATGGAAACCCGAATATGGGGCATAAGCGCGGGACATTGCTTTCCCGGCTACAGAAACCGCCTCATCTATTAATCGCTCATTTACAACAAATTCATTCATTACGGATATAGTAAAAGTACTATAAATCAGTGGACTTTCAAGGCAATAATGTCCGGCCAATGTTTTAATATCGAATATGAGCAAATAGTATTGATAGTTTTGTTCTATAATTCTTTATGGAATTTTTGACCGTTTTAGTTGACTTCACGGAGCTTCAGATATAACTCATACTCCACTATCTTTCCATAAGCTTTCTTAGTTTCTTTCTGATATTTCTTCTTAAAAACTCAGAGGGGATATTAGGGGGATCAAACCAATCCTTCACATTTGTTTTAGCTTAACAATCTATCTGTCAAATCTTCGAACAAAGAATCAAAATTTAATTCGGAGAGTTTAATATTTTTCCATCTGGTAGTCGCAAACGTATTCCCATAGGAGAAAGCATGTGATCCTTGCCGCCAGCCTATAGTTAATTTCCTGACGGTTTCATCCGGATGGGTTGTACGTATTGAGCTGGATCGGTTAAACCTGTTTATTTGATTAAAAATCCTCTTATTGATAAAGGTGTCGATTAGCCAACCCTTTTTTGCAGCATTGCGTTCGAGGCGTTTTAAAGCCGGCTCAACAACCTCATTCCACTGCTCATTTACTTTAATAGATTCATCCGAATCCGATACTAGTCTGAAGCTCATCTGAGTATATCCGCTGATAGTTTTCTCAATTAAGCTTTCGGTTTTCTCTAGAGTTTGAGCGGTTACCCGAAGACCCGGAATATCAGGAGATTTAGCACAATAGCCGCTATGCGTTTTGTGAAATATTGTCAAATATTTTCCAAAGATTAATTTAACCCTGATTGCGTTACTATAACATTAAATACACCTTATAGCGAACCGGGCTCGTCGATTGCATGGTTCTGTCACCAAACTTTTTAATAGAAGGACATGACTACTGACGTATATAACAGCAAGTGTCACGAACTTAAGAACAGGCGGTATGATATTATGAAGAAATAAAGAACTTTCTAAAAGCAGACGAAACTTTTAAAGTTACCGTCAATACAGTGCTTTGCATTGCATCACGGGCATATAACTTATTCGAAATTTTGAAAATAGACCAGAAAAGGAAACTTATAAATTATCTGTTTTCGAACTTGTAACTTGAAGACGCAACCCCGGGTATTTTTTGAAAAACCGCTGGATTTAGTGATAGTCTGTACCATCGATTCCGAATGGCTGTGACAATC
Organism: Deltaproteobacteria bacterium; assembly: GCA_040223695.1. Lineage (NCBI taxonomy): Bacteria > Pseudomonadati > Myxococcota > Myxococcia > Deltaproteobacteria bacterium. The sequence continues at coordinate 201,038 of JAVKFU010000019.1, read as the reverse complement.
AGGTTCATTCAATAACGATTAGGCATCGACTATTTCTAAAAAACTTCTGCTTACGGGTCCGTCAAGAAATTGCCGGATTTGCTGCAAAACACCCGTTTCATCGCGCCAGTGATGGTATTTTTCGTAGTGCTCTTTCGAAGCCCACTTTTCAACCAATACCAAATTGCCCGGGTCCTCGGAATTGATACATATGTTTACACCTTCACAACCGTCAAAGCTTCGGGTATCGGGGAGTATCTCTGCAAAAAACGCCTTGGCCTTGGAAACATTCTCCGCTTTTAATTTTGCATCAATTATAATCATTACGCTCATATGATTTTCTCCTCATGCATAATAATTGCAATGGTTGGCCGGGGTTCTTGAATACACTTCGAACCCCTGAATATTTCAAAATTCTTATTCAAAACCCGACAATAATGTCAAGCATTGGCAACATACTCTCAAACTAAGCGAGAGAGCGAATCACCTAACTTATTTAGTACCCCCATGCGGTATATCCTCCGTTGTAGGCTTTTTTTCCCTTTTTAAGCATACGCATAGGTGCGATAGTAAATCATTGCGAGTCCTTCTTCGCTTGTTAATACGACCTATTTCGTCCATTTTTATTTGCTCGGCATTATTGTAGTTGTTGAATTATAGCAGCTAAATCAACCCAGACGTTTTCCCTCTGAATGAGTCCTTGCTCGGTGAATTCAATCACATGTAAAAGACGAAATCTGAGGGGACGGCCATCGCCTTCAATACCAAAAGGTTTGCCCGGAGCCGAACCTTCCCAGAGTGACTCGTCAATGAGGAAATTTTCACCATAAAGTCTTTTTATACCAGTAACTTTACCATCCGCGAGATCAGCGAATAATGTCTCATAGAAGGACCGGGCATTTTCCGGTCCATAGGTCGGTCCGGTTGGCGAGCCGACAATGTCATGAATTACATCGGGGGCAAGAGTTGATAGGACTCCTTCTACATCATCACTAGCTTCAAATCCAAAATGTTCGTCTATTTTCTGATCCATTTTCTCTCTTGTAAGTTTCAATTTAGCTCTCCTTTGCTTGTAGAATATTAGATCAGGGTATTATAATGAGACATATGTCTCATGCCAACAATAAATCACTATATTGCAATACGGTTTTTAAATTCCTGATTTAGGCTTGTAGTTAAAACTGGAAAAGGCTGTAAACACTGTGCTTTCCATAGCATCCAAGGCTTACGTGCTTTTTGAAAGTTCGAAAATAGAGCAAAAAAGGAAACTCATAAACTATGTGCTTTCAAACTTGGAATTAGAAGGTGCAATCCTCTTTAAATTGCGTGACTTGTTGCGGTTGGCTGGGGCACAAGGATTCGAACCTTGACTTACGGATCCAGAGTCCGTCGTACTGCCGTTATACTATGCCCCAACGGAAGGATTTAGTATTTATAATAATACCATTTCAGTCAAGTATCTTGATAGCCTGCGTCTATTTGATAAAATAAAACTGTTTGTAAATTTAACGCAAAGGAGCCATAAAAAAATGCCTGCTAAAACACTCACAGTTAAGGCTAAAAATAAAACCGACCTCAAAAAAAAGGTGGACAGAGTAATTAAAGACGCTTCTAAGAAAGGCTTGATCTTTATCAAGCAGGGATACAGGGACTCGAGAGTCAAAAAATCAAAAGGCCAGTACGAAATAGAAATACAGGTACACTCTTAAACTGAAAACATGGAAAGCTCGCCTTCTCAAAAGCTTGAAACTTTTAACAATCAATACCCCGGCAGGGAATATGAAATCGACATTACCTGCCCGGAATTCACATGCGTGTGCCCGAAGACGGGTCAGCCCGACTTCGCGACCATAAATATAAAATACGTGCCCGATGAGCTCTGTATAGAACTCAAGTCACTCAAGCTCTATATGTTCTCTTACCGCGACGTGGGGACTTTTCACGAGCATGTAACTAATAAAATACTCGATGACGTAGTGGAAGCATGTAAGCCTCTCAGGGCGGAAGTGACCGGGGATTTCAACGTGAGGGGCGGAATCAAAACGGTAATTAAAGCCTCTTACTATAAAAACGAAGAGGGGAAAGCCGGTTTCGGCAGATAAGACACGCAAAATTCCGTCATATTCCCGGCCTCAAAGCGCGTTTAGCCGAATTAACCCCTTCAGTTATCTATAATTTGTTGTTAATATTTTCTATATGCCCTCAACCAAGGTGCGTGAATCTTGCATATAAAGGCTCAGATTGTTATCACCGCTCTGATAATCGCAGCCATCATAGGCATAGCCGTAGCGGCGCCCTATGTCGCGCCCTATGAATATGATCAGACCGATTTTAAAAACGCCCTCGCAAAGCCCGGCAACGCTCACCTGATGGGCACCGACCAGGAAGGAAGAGACTTGCTTAGCAGGGTTATTTACGGTGCCAGGGTCTCGATATCCGTGGCGCTCGGAACCGCACTTATAGCGCTCATAATAGGAACCGTATACGGAGCCGTCTCGGGGTACATAGGGGGTAAAACAGACGAGCTTATGATGAGGCTGGTCGACATTTTCTATTCCCTTCCCGACCTTCTGCTCATCGTTCTTATCACGCTGGTTATAGGTAGGGGCGTCCTCGGAATCGTTCTTGCGCTCGGCCTTACCGCGTGGATGCGTGTTGCGAGGATAGTAAGGGGCAGTGTGCTTCAGCTAAAGGGAGTTGATTACGTGCAATCGGCAAAAAGTCTGGGCGCGTCTCCTTCGCGGATTCTGGGAAAACATATAATTCCCAATATACTGAGCCCCCTTATCATAACGCTGACATTCTCCGTACCCTACGCGATACTCGCCGAGTCAACCCTCAGTTTTCTGGGCCTGGGCATAGCCCCGCCCGAGTCAAGCTGGGGTACCCTCGCCAGCACGGGATGGCAGGGTATGAGAACCTTTCCCCATCTTATAGTGTTTCCGAGTTTGGCTATTTTCATTACGGCTTTTTCATTTAATCTATTCGGAGAGGGATTAAGGGACTATCTCGATCCGCAAAAAACAGGGAGGTAAACGATGGAATTTGAATACAGGACTTTGAACTCATATAGCGGACAGGCGAGCTTGGCATACATTCCTATTTTAATCCTGATTGTTTTCATCCCTTTAATCACTTTCTCCCCCGGGGCCTCGGCACAGATAAACTGCCAGTCCGAGATATACCTGCCCGCCAAACAGGACGCTAAAGACAGATTCAAAAAGGGTTACTGTTTTATCCAGATGGGCCAGTTTCAGGAAGGGGTATCGAGATTAAAAGGTGTTGAAAACGAGCTTCCTCTCGTGGGAGACTACGTAATATATTACCAGGCCGCAGGCTATGAAAATTTGGGCGACATGGCAAACGCCTCAGTTCTTTTCAACAGGGTTTTGACGGAATATTCCGGGAGCGGACTCAAGAAAAAGACCCTTTCCCGCCTCGGGAATATTTATATTCAAACCGGGGATTCCACAAACGCGGAAAGAATATTCAGGTCTTTGTACAATGAGGAAAGCAGCCGGGATTTGAAGGCCTCGCACCTGGAGAGCCTGGGGCAGGCGCTTGAAAATCAGGGTAAATACCGGGACGCCGTAAACACTTATAAACAGGTATGGGTCCAGTACCCCGAGACCAAGTCCGCCGGGAGCGCGCATTCGTCGGCAAAGCGGCTGAGCGCCGATTACGGTATCCCCTTTGCCGTAACGGAATCGGATTACCTAGAGAGAGGAGACACTCTGTTTAAATATTCGAGATGGTCCTCCGCTATAAACAACTACGAAAAGGTATCCTCAAAAAGCACCGGAACAAGAACCAACATGGCAATAGCGATGGTGAACTCGGGGAGATTGAACGAAGCGGAAAACATGCTCGGAGGAATAAATTCACCTGAGTCTCTTTTCTGGAGGGCAAAAATTAAATCGAAGCAGGGCCTCGACTCGGAGGCTTCCTCTCTATACTCCCGGATACATGAATCGTTTCCTTCGAGCGACCTCGCCCCCGAGGGCCTGTATAACGCGGCGAGGCTTTATCAGATAAATAACGACAATCAGAGGGCGATAAAGACTTACGACATCCTCATAAGAACCTACCCCAGGAATAAATACGCGGAAGACGGCGCCTGGTATCTCGGATGGATTTACTACAGGAAGGGTATGTACAGAGAGGCGCTTGCGACATTTTCCGCTTTCACCAATTCTTCATCCTCCTTCAACGCTTCAAACGCCAAGTACTGGAAAGCGAGGACGCTCGAGAAGCAGGGCAGAAAAGACGAGGCGCATTCGCAGTACAGGGAACTGGCGAATACCACCCCGCCTACGTACCACACATACCTGGCCCAGAAGAAAACGGGCGTCTCCCCTGTTTTCGCGAATATAAACCCGGAAACAACCGTACTCAATCCCGAGGCAAGCAAGAGAAAACAAAAGGCCGAACTGTTGATCGAGCTCGGGGTACCCGAGGACGCGAGACTCGAGATTGAAAAGATGGAGGACGTAGCCGGTACACAGGAAGAATATGTTGCGGTAAGCCTTCTATACTCTAAAGTCGACGACTATCATAACTCGATAAAAGTTGCCCAGGATATAGGACTGCCTCAGGCAAACAGCCTATCATTCCCCAGAGGATACAAAGACATCGTCGGCCCTTACGCTAAAAAATACGGCGTGGACGAGCTGCTTGTCTACTCTGTAATAAGGGAGGAAAGCAGATTCCAAAAGGCCGTCGTCTCGCCTGCTGACGCAGTCGGGCTTATGCAGCTTATTCCGCCCACGGCAAGAACAGTGGCCAGACAGATCGGCATTAACGGATTCACAATCGAAATGCTTACAATCCCGCGAGTCAATATCGAGATGGGAATATTTTACTTAAAACAGGTGATGGACGAATTCAACGGGGACGTCGAGCTTGCGCTTGCGAGCTACAACGCGGGACCCCACAGGGCGGCTGACTGGAAGACAAGGTTCTACGGTCTTGAAAAGGACGAATTCATTGAAGAGATCCCGTTTAGGGAGACGAGGAATTATATAAGAAGGATACTGAGAAGCTACGGGGCTTATAAGGCGATCTACGGCAACACCGCTTCCGCCGCTCCGGCGGCCACTCCCGGGCCCGGGATAAGCGAGACAAAATATCCGGTTAATTAAGCCGAGCGCGCCCTTTTCTCTTCACCGCAGATAGCGGCGAAGTTGCTCAGAATCCTGAGCCCGTACGAGCTGCTCTTTTCAGGGTGGAACTGGCAGGCGAACATATTCCCGACTTGAACTGCGGCGGTAAAATCTATTCCGTAGCTCGACTTGATCGCGACTGCGCTTTCATCCCCGGGCTCGGGGTAATAGGAGTGGACGAAATAGAACCAGCTCCCCTCCGGAATACCGTCAAGGACAGGCGCGTTCTTTTTTATCTCTATCTGGTTCCATCCCATGTGAGGGACTTTCAGGCGCTCTTTTTTAAAAGCGGGAAACCTGACGACTTTACCCTTGAGAATTCCGAGGCCCCCGGCGCCGGGCGATTCCTCACTCCCTTCGAACAGGACCTGAAGCCCGAGACAGATACCCAAAAACGGTTTCCCCGAATCGATGAAATCTTTTATCGGCCCTGTAAGCCCGAACTCATCAAGGTGTTTTACGCAATCCCCGAAGGCCCCAACACCCGGAAGAACGAGCCCGCTTGCACCCTCTATATCCTTTGAATCCCTTGTGACAATTACAGGGAACCCCTGACTCTCAAAAGCCTTGCTTACGCTCCTTAAGTTACCCATTCCGTAATCGACTACGGCAATCATGTCTTACAGCTTCCCCTTTGTTGACGGCACGTCGGTTGATCTCGGGTCTATTCCGGATGCGCTGTCGAGCGCCCGCCCGACGGCCTTAAAGATAGCTTCTATATTATGATGCAGGTTATCGCCGTACTTAAGCTCGATATGAAGATTACACATGAGCGTGTTCGAGAAGGACTTGAAAAACTCATCCCCCAGCTCAAGATCGAATTCCCCGACTTTGCTCTTGGGAACCTTTACCCTGTAAACGAGATACGGCCTTCCGCTCAGGTCCACTGACGCGAACGCCAGGGTTTCGTCAAAAGGCACGAACGCCTCTCCGAACCTCTTTATCGATTTTTTATCGCCCAGGGCCTTGAGGAACGCATCTCCGAGCGCAAGCCCCACGTCCTCGACCGTGTGGTGAAAATCCACTTCGAGATCCCCTATAGCGGATACTTTCAGGTCAAAATAGCCGTGCCTTGCGAACTGGGCCAGCATGTGGTTGAAAAACGGTATACCGGTATCTATTTCGTAATTCCCCTCGCCGTCGAGGTTTATTTCGACCTTAACCTTTACTTCAGACGTTGTTCTTTCGACCCTGGCTTTTCTCTGTTTCATAGATGGTTAAGAATCATATCAGAAATTACGACTCTGTCCAAGATTAATCCGGCTTCTCACCAGGATTCCATTATCTTTAATAAAGATGTAAGCCTGAGTAAAATAACGGGCATGAATATCGCGGTAGTGGACGAAACGGGCGAGCTTGACGGCAAATATAAATCGCGTCTCAGGAAAATTGCCGGGACCGTATTAAAAAATATGGATGTTCCCGACGATGCCGAGCTCTGCGTATCTTTCATAGCAGATAAAAGGATGAGAGAGCTTAACCGCACCTACAGAAGTATGGACAGGACCACCGATGTGCTTACCTTCCCGCAGGGAGAAGGCCCCGGCCATACACTTTTAGGGGATATAGTAATTTCTCTCGACACCGCAAGGAGGCACAGCGTTTCCTACGGTAACACGCCCGAGGAAGAGATAAAGAAGCTCATCGTTCACGGAATTCTTCACCTGCTTGGCCACGATCACAAAAAGAAGAAAGAAAAAGAGACTATGAGGCAGAAGGAGGATGAACTCCTCGCAGTCCTTAAAGAACTGTAAAGGGAGAGCAAAATCACTTCTTCTTTTTAATTACCAGCTTTACTTCGTCTATCGAGCGGGATGTGGATTTGGCTATTGTAAAAACGTAGTTTTCAAGCTTGATCTTGTCGCCCGTCTTAGGAATTGATCCGACCTCCGCAAGCAGGAATCCGCTCAGCGTTTCATAATCGACGCTTTCCGGAATACCGAGTCCCAGATCATCATTTATGACGTCTATCTCTATCTTTGGATTTATGAGATATTCCCCCTCGCGGATCTTTCTCCAGAGCTTTATGCCCTTATCGTACTCGTCCTCAATCTCCCCCACCACTTCCTCGAGTATGTCCTCAAGCGCAATCACTCCGACGGCCCCGCCGTACTCGTCCACAACGACGGCCATACCGGCTCTGCCCTCCTTCATCTCGTCGAGAAGCTCATCGACAAGCTTTGATTCGGGGACATAAAAAGGCGGCCGCGCAAATCCTTTTATCTTTTCATTCGGGTCCGCGCCCAGGAGATAAAACGAGTGCAGCATGCCTGTTATATTATCCACGCGCTCGCTGAATATCGGTATCCTGGAGTGGCCGGTTTCCTTTATCATCTTTATCGCGTCCAGGACTTTTGCCTCCTCGTTCAAAGCGCTCACCTGTATGAGGGGAATCATAATTTCATCCACCGTAGTCTCCGAGAATCTGAATATTCTCTTTATTATCCTTTCCTTATAATCCTTTGTAGGCCTTGATCCGTCCCCTTCTATTACATTGATCAGTTCTTCCCTTGTAATGAATGTGTTTTCAGTGCTGCCGATCAGGTTCAATAACTTCTTGGTAAATATATTTACAAAAATGAGAATCGGATAAAAGACCTTCGACGCCGCCCAAAGAGGGTATATCGCCCAGAGTATCGTCGTGTTTCTCTTCTTCTGAAAGACCGCCTTGGGGACAACCTGCCCGAATATCACTATGAGCGGGGAAAGGATGAGGACCGCGTACAGTTCTCCTCCGCTTCCGTATTTGTTTTGTATGTAGAACGTCAGTATTACCGTGCTCGTGATCAGAGACAGATTTATTCCCACGAGCGTAGTGCTCAAAAACAGCTCAACTTCGGAAAACGCGCTCATAACGAGCTGGGCGCTCTTTGAGCCCTGATCCGCAAGAGCCTTTATTTTTATCTTGTCACAGGATATGAGCGCTATTTCAGAGCCCGCAAAAAAACCCTGAAGAAACAACGAAAAAACAATTATTCCAATAACGATCTCAAGCGACATCGGCTACCTCTTCCTGCATTCTTTGAACCTTGATCTCGGTTATCCTTTTCCCCGAGACTCTGTTGACCAGAAAAACAAGGCTCCCGTGCGATACACTGTCCCCTTCCTCCGGGAATTTGCCGAATATATCGAAAATGAATCCGGCAATCGTTTCGTGGTCCTCTTCGACGGGAACGACAGACTGCTCGATGTCATTCCCCAGATTTTCAAGCCCGCCGAACCTGAGCACAGTAAACAGAAAAGTGTCGTTGAACTCGTCGATCTTCATGCTCCCCGGTATTATCAGCGACTCCCCGTCCCACCTGACTTCCGCCTTCTTCACCACTCTTCTTTCATCCTCGATCTCGCCGAACAGCTCCTCGAGTATATCCTCCATAGTTACAATTCCGTCCAGCCGCCCGTACTCATCAACTACAATAGCGATATGTTTGCGCTCCTGCTGAAACTCCTTAAGAAGGTCAAAAGCCATTTTGGTGCGCGGTATAAAATAGGGGGGCTTTAAATAATTTTCTATAGTCGTCTCATCTGACAGCTCAAAGGAGAGGAGATCTTTAGCGTACAGTACGCCGACTACATTGTTCTTGTCGCCTTTGTAAACCGGGGTTCTTGAGAACCCGCGTTTTTTAATTTCATATACAGCGTCTTTTCGTGAAAGGTTAACCGGGAGCAAAACGCAGTCTATGCTCGGCGTCATAATTTTATACGCCGGCACGTCTTCCAGTTTGAACAGGCTACCGACGAGCTTCTTCTCTATCTCGGTTATCACACCCTCTTCGCTGCCCATGCCTACGAGGGTTTTTACCTCTTCGGGGGTGAACCCTTTGGTGTGCTCGTACTCTATCTTCCCGCCCAGAATCCTGGTGAATCCGATTGAAAGTACTACAAGAATCCATCTGACGGGAGTAATCAAAACGTGGAAAACATGAAGCGGATATGAAATAGCCTTGGCGATTAATCTCGGATACTTTACTCCCAGGGTCTTGGGTCCGATTTCACCCAGAAGAAGGAGGCTCGGAGAAGCGATCGCTATCGAAATGATGGTTACATATCCCTCGGAAACCCCCCCCAAAAGCCTTTTCACCGTCAAGCCGACAACGCTTGAGTACGCGACATTCACCACTTCATCGGCGAATAGAATGGTAACTATAAGCTTGTACGGCTCTTTTAGAAGCTTCTCAATGAGGCCAGCGCTTTTTGTTCCCTCTTTCTTGAGCCTTTCGCGCTGGTGTCTGCCTAACGAAAAAAGTGAGCCCTCGGACAGGCAGAAGAAGCCCGACAGAAAAAGTAGGAGCACTATTAATATAAGGTTATAGGTTAAAGGTGCGTCGTCCATTTAATTACTGGAGTGAACAAAACCCCTCCGATTTAAACTTATTTCGTCTCCGTTCGCATCTATTACCCTGACAAGATCTTCAGACGTCACGCGTCCTATTTCAGTAATACTCAGATCAAGGCTATGAGATAGCTTGTCGATTTGCTCACTGTTTTCGGACGGAGAAGTAAAAAGGAGCTCATAGTCTTCGCCGCCGCTTAGCGCAAGCTCGTAGCGGTCACCGGAGTACCGGGATACGAATTCATCATAATCCGCTGAAACCGGCACGTCCGTCAATCTTACTTCGGCCCCGAGTCCCTGATTGACGGTAATACGTTCGAGGTCGAGGAGAAGGCCGTCGCTCACATCTATCATCGAAGTCGCAAGACCCCTCTCGGCCAGCTCTTTACCGAGAGCAAGCCGGGGCTCGGGAGATAAATGCCTGGCGATTAAATACGAGGCCTCTTTCACCTCTTTAGCATTACCGAGAAACTTCATGCCGAGCGCAGAATCACCGAGTGTCCCGCTTACGTATATAGAATCCCCGGCAGACGCCCCGCTCCTCCTCACCAGATTATCCGGATCGACTTCTCCGAGCGCGGTCACGTCCAAAAAGAGCTTCTCCGACGAGCTCAGATTTCCTCCGATTAGCCTGACGCCGAATTCTTCCTCGGAAGACCTGAAACCGCTTATCAGCTCATCGATCAGGCTCTCGTTTTCATCTTTAGGAAACCCGAGGGACGCGAGGATAAATTTGGGCACGCCGCCCATGGCTCCTATATCGCTCACCGACACAGCGACAGACTTCCTTGCCAGCATAGCCGGGGAAATTAGGGATTTAACAAAATGAACATTTTCCACCTGACAATCAGTCGTGGCAAGCAAAATTTTACCGGCGCCGATCCTGACCCCCGCCGAGTCGTCACCGATTCCGACCTCAACGCACTTAGATGCGTTCTGAAACTGCTCCTCTATGAGACGAAGAGCGCTCAATTCATTTATCATATTGGCTAAATCCCGGCTGCCATCTTGTTTAGTTGAATCTTTTTGATATAAAAAGATATTTTTATGGCGGGAATTTTTGTGAAACCTGAATTACAGCATCGCAAATGAGGGTCGGATTCTTTCATATGCTTGATTAGTTCGGTCTTTTAATACTTATATTTTACTTCAAGTTTAGGGTATTCGGCCTTATATGTCAACAAAAACACTGATCGCGCGCTTTTATGTTTCGTAGTTACGCATGTCATTATGTATATTTCTTTCCCATGAGCGACGAAAAACTGAAAATTTATATAAAACCCACCTGCACCACATGCAGAAAGGCGCTGAAAATCCTCCGTGAGGAGGGAGCAGAGTTCAGCGCCGTAAACTATTTCGAAGAACCCCTTACCAGAAAAGAGCTGACCGGCCTCATCGAAAAACTGGGCGTCCCGGCAAGGGAGCTTTTGAGAAAAAACGAAAAGATATATAAGGAGCTCGGTCTGTCGAAAAAGGAGCTCTCGGAGAAGGAAATCATAGATTTGCTCGTCAGGTATCCCGATTTACTCCAGCGCCCCATAGTGCGCAAGGGCGGTAGGGTAATACTCGCGAGGCCAGCCGAGAAAATTGAGAAATTAATTTAATGCGGCCACGTTCTATCAGACTATCGAGATACCCGCCGCAAAGAGCGTGTCCCGGCAGCAAGCCCGGCGACATCAATTCCCCTGCGCCTCTTCATACCGGCTCTACTTCTGAACCGGAGGGAGGCGATACAATTTTAAACGCCGGAAGCTCAGGACCGGCTTTGCACGGCACGTCAAGAATCCGAATAGAGTGTAACTCAGTTAAGCCCGACCGGGACAGTATGCTAGAAGGCCGCGAATCACTCTCAGTATATATGAGCCTTAAAGGCCCGAGTTTGTGGCGCTAAGCTCCACTGCAGCAGTTGTTACTTAAAACGGATTACCCCTTAGGCAGACTGCAATGCGTACCCACTGTTGCAATCGACCCGTAATAGCAGATTTATATTGTATTTATTGGCTGAAATGATATAATATTATCCAAATTCACAGTGCTGTTGTTAGCTCGGTCTCAGGTTTCCGGGGCGGTGATAAGACGCACAAAAGAGGACAGCATATAAACCCGGCTCATCTTCCTGGACGCAATATATAAATATTTACAAATAGTTAAAGGAATATTCCCGGCCCTAATCAAATTACGCGGTTTCAAAATATATACGCAAATCAGTAATTATTTAGGCTTTTGAGGAAAACCCTCCCAGGTTTCGGGCGACGGACTTTATATAATCTGAACAAAAAAATCATGCCAAATACAACTGCTGCTACAGCCGCGGGTTCTATCGCTGAACCGAAATCAAATGTAAAAATACGTTTTGCTCCGAACACCGAGTTCGAAAGAGAGCTCAATAAGAGGGTAAACGCCTATTTTAAGAACACATCCAGCACAAAGAGGGACTGCTTCAATATGTACGTAAAGTCCTTTCTGGCCATTTCGTGGGTTATTATTTCCTATAGTCTTATAGTTTTTGCGGGTCTTCCCGTTTGGGGCATTATCATGGCTTCGGTATCACTCAGTTTAGCCCTTAACGCCCTTTCGTTTAATGTGATGCACGACGCTATTCACGGCGCGTATTCAAAACATAAAATTGTCAATAAGCTTATGGGTCACTGGCTCGATCTGATCGGCGGGAGCTCATACTTATGGCACAGTAAACATAACTACTATCATCATTCCTATCCTAATATTACAGGGCATGACAATGATGTCGAGGTTGGCGTATTCGCGCGGTTCACCCCGCATCAGAAGAAATACTTTTTCCATCGATTCCAGCACATCTATATTTGGTTCCTCTATGGATTCCTCGCTATTAAATGGCACTTGTTAGATGATTTCCACGTTTACTTCACCGGAAAGTTAAACGGTTACGATATAAAACGCCCCAAAGGAATGGATGCCGTTATATTCTTTGGAGGTAAAATATTCTTCTTCTTCATGGCTTTTGTGGTTCCGTCATTATATTATCCCGTTCCCTACGTGATTGGATTTTATGTGTTAATAGCGATGATACAGGGTGCGATAATGTCCCTCGTGTTCCAGCTCGCGCACTGTGTTGAGGAAGCCGAATTCCCGATGCAGGACGAAGAAGCGGGGATAATGGACAGGACGTGGATTGTTCATCAGATATACACGACGGTGGATTTTGCCAGAGGCAACAAGCTACTCACATGGTACCTCGGCGGGCTTAACTATCAGGTGGAGCATCACCTGTACCCCAGGATTTGCCACATAAACTACCGGGAAATGTCACGCATAGTTGAGGAAACCTGCAAAGAGTACGGTGTTCCTTATTCCTCTCACGGCGGATTCCTGGACGGCGTCCGCTCGCACTATAACTGGCTCCGTGAACTGGCTCACGCACCTTAGGCCCGGCTTGACATTAGGGACGCCGTACAGAATTATTTAATAGTCCAAATATTGATTAATAGGAGGAGAAATATGAGATTTATTTTAATTTCAACATTATCGCTTTTAGTTCTTGCTGTGTGTCTATCAATAATTAGCGCTAACCTGAATGTTGCATTCGCAGATGATTCGTTGGATGGTAAATCTTTTTTAGTCAAACTGCATGAGCACGGTAAAGATGAAGAAGCTACAGACGATGAGTTAATTTTTAAGGGTGGAACATTCTTCTCTGCTGATTGCGAACAGTACGGCTTTAGTCCCGCTTCGTATGAAACCAAGTCAAAAGGTGACACTACTTTGTTCGAATCCACACTCGTGAGCGATAAAGAAGGAAAAGCAGAATGGGAAGGAGCAGTTAAAGGTGATGAAATTACCGGGACATTTATATGGTCAAAGGAAGGTCAGGAGCCGATTATATATAGCTACGAGGGTAGTATAAAAAAATAGATTGGTTAATCCTCGTCCTCGAGCATTGCTTTAATTCGCTCTTTAAGTTCAGGTGTATTTTCGTGGCCGTGGACGGTAATTGCGTGATATTCGAATCCCGGGCCCGTTTGATCAGCGAGGTGACTTTAGCTGAGCGGATAAGCGTTTTACCCGGCAAACATCCGTAGTAAAGGCAATCGCCTCCGAGTTTATCTTTTTCAATCAGAGCTACATCAAGCCCGAATTTCGCCGAGACCGCCGATACATTAAGCCCCGCAGAGCCGCCGCCGATAACAATAACGCCGTAATTTTTCATTTCACCGCTCTATCAGTATTAGATAGTAAAGTCATGTTGTTCCTGTTAATCCGAGCTCACTTTCCTTTAGATGTAAACCGACTATGTTCTATTCACTATGTTGAATTGATGCTCCCTAAAATATATGAAACTATAAACGAATTCTGTTTCTATACCGCTTATTTTTTTCGCTCTTATAATCGCTGACCGGAAGCCCGCTAAAGCGCTCTCAGCACTCGCAACCGGCTGGGAAGCAAAAGTTATGTCAAAAATCATATAAGCTCAATCGGGTAAAACGGAAGCTGCCACAGTTACTCATACTGCAAGTTTATTAGAAACCGCCCTGAATTCGCGCTCCCGGCAATAGGGAAATGGCTCGTCGAAAAGGGAGTTCTTGTTGACATAGAGTTATTTTTTTGAGAGAATGTGAACGCGGGGGGGATTATTAAAATAGGTAAGAAATTAAGTATGGCTACCTGCCGGTGTTGCGGATATTCGGTCCGTTATTACCTTTGTGATTAGACGTAGTCATTATCAAGTACAATGGGTTGGAACAGTAATGGGGTAACCAGTCATAAATTTCTAAATTCAGCTTTCTTCCCGGTTCGATTTTTATTCTATAGAACTACCGCCTTTCTGTATTCATTCCTTCACATTGAAAAATTATATGTACTCAAAAATAAGTAAATTCCAGTAAGGAGGTAAAATACAATGACGTGGAAACCCGATCCTTCCTTTTATCCTTCGCCCAAAATGGCGATGCAAGCCCCGCCAGAGCATCACGGCTATGTGGTTGCTCTCAACTATGGACGAAATGATAAACCGGATGTACTTTGTACAGTGGATCTTAATCCAGATTCCTCCACGTATAGCCAGATTATAAACACTCTTGAGATGCCATACGCAGGTGATGAGCTCCATCATTTCGGCTGGAACGCATGCAGTTCGGCGCTTTGCCCTTACGCTCCTCACCCTCATTTGGAACGTAGGTATTTAATCGCGCCGGGACTTCGAAGTTCACGTATATACATAATCGACACTAAGCCGGATCCGATTCGTCCTCAAATCTCAAAAATTATTGAGCCAGAGGAAGTTTTCGCAAGGTCCGGCTATAGTCGATTGCATACAGTCCACTGTGGTCCCGATGCTATCTATGTAAATGCCCTTACATCCGCTAACGGCAATGAAGGCCCGGGCGGTATCTTCATGCTCGATCATTTTAACTTTAATGTGCTGGGCCCTTGGGAAATCGATCGTGGCTCGCAGGATCTCGCATACGATTTCTGGTGGCACATAAGTCAGGACACCATGATTACCAGCGAGTGGGGAAAACCGTCGCAGTTCGAGAACGGCCTGGTGCCCGAAGATATCATCAACAGTAAGTACGGCCGCAACCTGCATTTCTGGGACTTGCGCAAACGTAAGAAAATACAGACGATAGACCTCGGTAAAGAACACCAGCTTGTGTTCGAGCTACGACCCGCGCACGATCCCACTAAAACCCATGGTTTCGTCGGAGTGGTGCTCAGCCTTAAAGACCTCTCGAGCTCAATCTGGGTCTGGTACAAGGACGGGGATAAATGGGCTGCTAAAAAAGTTATTGAAATTCCGGCAGAGGCTGCTGACCCGGAGGACTTGCCCCCGGCGCTAAAAGATTTCAAGGCCGTGCCCCCTCTGGTAACCGACATAGACCTTTCTCTGGACGACAAATTTTTGTATGTGTCCTGCTGGGGTACCGGCGAAATGCATCAGTACGACGTCACCGATCACTTTAACCCGAAGCTAACCGGCAAGGTTCAAGTCGGAGGTATTGTCCGCCGTACGGAACACCCCAAGAGCAATGGGCCCTTACTGGGCGGCCCCCAGATGGTCGAAATCAGCAGGGACGGGCGCCGGGTCTATTTTACAAACTCGCTCTATAGCACGATTGACGACCAATTTTATCCGGACAAGCTCGGCGGATGGATGGTCAAACTCAATACGGATCCCAACGGCGGTATATCTTTAGACAAAGATTTCTTCATCGACTTCGGAGAGACTCGCTCGCATCAAATTCGACTTGAGGGAGGCGATGCTTCCACAGATTCATTCTGCTATCCTTCCTGATTCACTCGGCAACTTTCTGGTGATGATCGGTTTCGGCGCTTATCATGGTCTCAACCCGGCAATGGGATGGTTATTCGCCCTTTCATTGGGCCTTCAGCAACAGAACGGCAGAGTTGTATGGATTTCCCTATTTCCGATCGCGGCGGGGCATGCCGCTTCAGTGGTTTTGGTAGCTCTGATTGTACTCGCGGGGATTCGTTTCGTTTCCTCGACCGCGTTGCAAATTCTTACGGCTGTTGTTCTGCTGACCTTCGGTATATATAAGTTATTCAACTACTACCGCCACCCCAGGTGGGTGGGCATGAAGGTGGGTATTCGCGACCTCTTTGTATGGTCGTTCCTTATGGCAACTGCGCACGGGGCCGGGTTGATGGTCGCGCCGTCATTGCTAGGTATAGCCGAGGAATACTGCGCGCCCGGTGTGGACGCCCACCCCGGAACCGGATTATTACTGGCAGTGGGTTTGCACACGATAGCCATGTTCGCGGTAATGGGCGCTGTAGCCTGGATCGTCTACAAGAAGCTGTCCCTCGCCGTTCTAAGGCAGAAATGGATCAACTTCGATTTGATTTGGGCCGCGGCTCTCCTTTTAGTCGGCGCCATCGCGCTCTTTATGGCAATTCGTAATGAACTTTAATACTATCCTTCAAACAGATCCACGATTAGTACGGAATTTTATTTTACAATAGCACTGAAGGCATCCACACTTCATCAGGAGCATCGTAAGTTCCGAACGACATGAGGTTCATTACTTTTATTGCCCGATGCCGACTCTTAAGTAACTTGCGGTATAGATTGTGTTCTCTGAGCGGACAGAAAAATTTTGCGTATTCAGGAGGAAGAAGTCGAGCTGCTTCACTTATAAGCTCCAAAGCATCCTCTTCAGTTTCAGCAACACCGTGCCCGAGAAATCCTGGGATCAGGTATCCCGTAATTCTATCATCTCGTTCAATTATAAGCGGTGAGAATCCGAACTTAATAGCAGCGGCTATTTCATTACGGCGGCTGATCTTGTAATTCTTTCGACATAACTCATCCATATCATTAATATAATCCTCAACGGCAGGACGTACTCTTTTTGAAGTATGACCGGTTGGTACGGCTTGCATTAGAGCTACGGCCTCCTTTACATCGAAACCCAGGGAGGCATAGAGAGATAATGATGACACATTAAACGAATCCTGGAGTAATCTTATCTGCCCTATGTGGTTTTTCTCCGCGTAAATAAGCACATCTTTCATCAACGCTCTGCCTATTCCCTTTGAATGACACTCAGGGTCAACCGTAATGGGACCCACTCCGGCTGTAGGGTCGCTTAGCGAAAGAAAATTAGATCCGGCCGGTTTACCGTTTATCAATGCTACTACACCGTAAAAATCGTCGCGTTCAACAAACATTCTAATTAC
This sequence comes from Deltaproteobacteria bacterium, assembly GCA_040223695.1. Lineage (NCBI taxonomy): Bacteria > Pseudomonadati > Myxococcota > Myxococcia > Deltaproteobacteria bacterium. Next base: position 183,887 of record JAVKFU010000019.1, on the reverse strand, counting down.
GTCTACAGCAACCTCAGGGCCGGGAAAATCTCTCTGGAATGAGTGCTTATCGTGGATACTTTTGAAAGCTTCAAAGCATATTCTTCCTAGTTCCTCTACAAATTCCTCCGTAGCTGGAACCAGCTGCAACTCATCGCCTTGGTCGATTTTTAACGGCTGCTCCGGGTAATTAACTTTTATTTCGGGCGTTTTTATATTTTCTTCCTTTATTTTCATAGTCATTTCTTTACCTCCTTAACAACTTTTATTGTTGTGTTCACTCAACTGAGTATTTCTTCTGTGTTTAACCAATTCATTATGCTCATATTCTCATTCGAATGGATTACAAGTAAGTGTGGAAAACCCCGCTCGGGTCGTATTTCTTACGTAATTCCTCTATGCGTTCCCAGTTTCTTTGTTTGAATGATCTGGATGAGCGCGAAGTGTGTGCAGTCAGATCCGCTTCGCCGATATAATGTCCGACCCCCATAGGTTCAAAAGCCCGCATAGTCGAGCGAAGCCAATCTATGTTGGATTCATCCTTGTCGGTATCGTCCCAAATAGCACTGCAATGAATAAAAATCGGGGCAATCATCGAAAATGCAGCGTCAGGCATAGGTGGCGAGTTTCGAGAAGCCGTAAGAATAAGTGAGAATGCAAAGGACTTGGGGGATGGGGCCTTAACAACCTGGTCTCGTAGAGTTGATAGCACTGTAAGGGTTTTAGCGTTCGTCCAAATATTATCAACAGCATAACGTTTGCCTTTCGGCCAGAGACTTTCCATCTGATCAAATAAGACATCAAAAGGCGTGTTCGCGTTCAGGTCCTTAATCAATATATTTTCGATTGGACAGTTTGCCAAAACCGCTAATGCTTCAGATGCAATCTCTGTTGTATCTGCAAACGCGGTCGCCACAATCGTAATTACTCTCTCGCATCGATCGGCTATTGGAGGTGGCGGGCTAGTGAATAGCAAGGTTAGCTCTACATAAGGAGGCAGTATACCGGCTATGTTCTCCGCCCACTTTATTATCTCAGGAAAGCTATCTAGCGGAAACATCAGCGTGCTGGTTATAATTGCTTTAGGCAGCGTATAGACTCGTAAATAATATTTAGTTGCCACACCAAAGAACCCCGGCCCGGAGCCTCTGGCTGCCCAGAGTAGGTCCGAATTCTCATCCTCTGTGGCTGTGACCAACTTGCCGTCAGCGGTGACAACATCTAAAGCAAAGAGACTGAAGCAGGCAACTCCCCAGAAGCCGCTATTCCATCCTAAACCACCACTTAGGATGTAACCGCTGATTGGGACGCTTGGGCAATGACCAAATGGAAAAGCCAAATCGTATGCAGCCAGCTTCCGTGCAAACTCACGATTCGTTACGACCGGTTGGACGGTAGCCACTCTTTTTTCGGGATCGACTTCTATCGCTTTAAGTTGAGACAAGTCGAGTAAAATACCGCCATCGCGAAGAGAAGACCCGCACCAACTGTGACCGCCGCCGCGGACAGCGATCTTCATCTTATTCTCTCGAGCATAGTTTACACTCTCGATCACATCCTGCTCTGAGGCAGCCTGTACGATTAATTTAGGCTTCCGGTCGGGCTTTAAACCATTCCATACCATAGCACTTCTTATGCTCTCATAATCTTTATCGCTTCTATGCACCACACGGCCTGAGATTTGTTGCTTTAATGTCATATTAGTATCCATTCATCCTGCTACTCAGGTAAATGTACTGATCTCCTTTCTAACGAAGTTGGGACTTTATGTCATAAATACGGTAGATACTAAGAATTGATGTGCTGCGGTATTTTCCGATGCTTGTCGAATTGATAAAGTTATCAGAATTTATTGTGAATGGGCAAAATACAGGCTGTATAAATTCGCAATGTTTCAACAAGTTAGTCTATTTTTTTCATTATTTCATCTAAATTACGAATCAAATTATAGCTCAGGTTGCCACAGATTCAATACATATTTTAATATTCATTTCGGTATCGCTAAAGATAATAGTTGCAGAGTGTAAGACACAGAATCTAGCTCAAAAATAGCTCAACTCAAACAGAATAATCCATAAATTTATAATAATATCGGCAGGTTAAAAATGATCCAATCACACTTAATAACCGGCTGTCAGGGAACTGGAAAAGCAATGCTTGTGAGAAGGCTCCCCTCAATTCTTCCCGATATGAGCTTCGATGAGGCGCTCGAGACGACTAAAATCTATTCCGTAACCGGTCTCCTTCCCGACCACTCATCCCTCTTTGCGACAAGGCCATTCCGCTCCCCTCACCATACCATAAGCGACGCGGGGCTTATCGGGGGCGGCGCCATACCCAAGCCGGGCGAGGTAAGCCTCGCTCATAACGGCGTATTGTTTCTCGACGAGCTTCCCGAATTCCGCAAGAACGTGCTTGAGGTGATGCGGCAGCCCCTTGAGGATGGCATGGTGACTATTTCGAGGGCCACGACCTCGATCACCTATCCGGCGAACTTCATGTTGGTGGCAGCGATGAACCCCTGCCCCTGCGGCTATCACGGCGACCCGCAGAAGGAATGCACATGCTCCCCCATGCAGATTCAGAAATACAGGGCGAGGGTGTCGGGCCCTCTACTCGACAGGATAGACATACACATCGAGGTCCCGCCCGTGAGATACAAGGAACTGGCCGATGAGGCCGGGGGGGAAAGCTCCTCACCCATAAAGAGCCGCGTCAACAGTGCGAGGGAAATACAGAAAGCCAGATTCAAGAGATCGAAGATTCATTCGAATTCACAGATGTCCCCTTCTATGGTCAGAAAGGCGTCCCGCCCCGATGAAAAAGGGGTCAGGCTGCTTGAGACGGCGATTGATAAACTGGGACTCAGCGCAAGGGCCTATGACAGAATATTGAAGGTCGCCCGCACCATAGCCGACCTAGACGAGTCCGAAACCGTCCTTTCGCACCATATTTCAGAGGCTATTCAGTACAGATCTTTAGATAGAAGCATCGTTTAGTTAGTCAATTGCGAACCTTAAGAGAGTACCTATGTTACGGTGGAAATTAGTGGGAGAATTATTCCGGGTCGCGTACATTTTCAGGCTTGCTAACACCAACCGTACTGAATCCAATTCTCCATTATAACATCTCACCTATTATATCCCGTTCGTAATTACTTATATTATTCTGTTAGGAGGTGAATCGATATGGCATTACCAAATCCGGGCATGGACATCGACAAAGAGCGTACCGCTTTGGTCTTAACTGATCCCCAAAATGATTTCTTGAGCCCCAAAGGCGCCACATGGGAGGTTGTAGGAGAGAGCGTAAAAGAGAATAACACTGTTAACAATATCGAGTCGCTGTTAAAAACCGCCAAAGACAGTGATTTACCCGTCTTTATATCGCCTCATTATTATTACCCGACGGATCACGGCTGGAAATTTGAAGGTGCTTTAGAGAAATTAATGCACGAAATTAATATGTTTGACCGGAAGGACCCACTCAACTTAGATGATTTTGAAGGTTCGGGCGCCGACTGGCTTGAACGGTACAAGCCATATATAAATGACAGGAAAACTGTTGTTGTCAGCCCGCACAAAGTGTACGGACCAGAATCCAACGACCTGGTATTGCAGCTCAGAAAGCGCGGTATTGACAAAGTAATTCTCGGGGGAATGTCGGCTAACCTGTGTGTAGAATCTCATATGAGGGAACTGCTGGAGCAAGGGTTTGAAGTCGCAGTTGTCAAAGACGCCACAGCCGCCGCTAAAGTACCGGAAGGAGACGGATATCAAACAGCTCTTATCAATTTTCGTTTTCTGGCGAATACCGTTTGGACCACGGATGAAGCCATAGAAAATATAAAAAACAGCTGATTCGATACGAGATTGTTTATTTTGTACTGCTCCCTCTTTCGTCAAGCTCGATTTAAGTTGGAAATTATAATAGGTTAATCCCGGTAGAGATTCTGATTACCTACTCTATAGGATTCACTTTCCAAAATCTAACTTATACTATGGACCCTTATAAGATTGGATATGATGTCCACGCCAGTCAGAAATACCGTTTGGAAAATAGTTGCTACGCCCTCCAAAATTTCCTTATCAGAATGAATAGAGGAATAAACAAATAAAGTGGAATTGGCGGTGAAGCGCCCATTGGAGCAATTGAACAACTATCGCCATTCCCGGTCATCGTGCAGGAAACTTCCAATGGGGATTTGTCCTCTACAGTCCATTCCGTACAAATCCCATCACTGTCAACCGAGGCACATTGACAGAGACAACTATTCGCATCTGGAACATTGCCATCCAGCAGTAAACACGCTAAAGCTTCGGGGACTCCGGTTTGAGCTCCGACAGGTATATTTTCTTGAACACCTATTTGGGATACAGGGTTGGGAAGTTTACATTCGTCTTCGGTTAAAGTAGCCGCATTACACCTTTCACAGGCGTCCGGATTGCATTCTCCCTCGTATGGACCGGAAATTTGATAACCTGCCGGATTTTCTGATAAAATTTCGCAACTGGTCGCAAACGGGCAGGAGCAAATAATTTCATTCTGGAGCAACGCGTCAGCAAAGCCCGGAAACATGTTGCCCTCAGTACTCGTAAAGCAAAGACCTCCATCACATTGCGCGTACGAGCCACGTGCGGCAAATCCGCCTTCACCTTTATTGACCTCTCCGGGGCAGGTGTAAAGAGCCAGCTTGCCATCCGGGTACTCCGCGCCCTCGGGAAAACTAAAAGTACTTGCCCTAAAGCCATTAGTCTTGCCCTGCTCATTCAAAGTACAGATATTTTGATTATCGCCGTATTCAAAAGGGAGGCTAATGCTATTGCCGTTCAGGAGATTACATTTGCAATAAGCGAGCTGATTAAAGCCGAAACAAGTCGCTGTGGCACAGAGAGCGTAACTCTGGTCATTGAGAATCAAAAAACCGGACTTTGGCTCGCATGTTTCGGAGTCAGCAGCCCTTAATATGCTGCCATTTAGCAATATTGCAAACCATGTGAGGGCAAATGCCAACAGTATCATTCTTTTTTTCATTTTATCCTTCCCTTAAGACAAAATTTAGTTAACAAAACTTAGGGCTTTCCGTTGGGAAAGTCAACTAATTTGTACGCTGCCTCCTAACGACCAAACAGGGTTTTTATGTGAAGTACAATTCTTGTGATACTCCTCTTCCACCTGAACCGGCTTCTCTGTTTAGTCACTTCGTCATATCTCTTCCCCACCACTGCCTGGGTCTGTCAGGCTTCGGCTCCGGTCTTTCTGATACCCTGTTTGCTATTAGTCCTGGGTCAGGTTTAACAGTAAGTTTATGCTCCCGGCTGATATTCAGCTGAAAAGATCATGCACCGGCCGGGACTAAAAACTGCGGGAATTCCCATACCTCGCCGGCAGAAGAAAAAGCTGATGATGAAGCCTTCCCTCTTCCGACCAAAAGCGGGATTAATGGAGGCAGCCTGAAAATTTATACCCTCTCTCAGGCAATGTATTCTTTACCCGAACCTATCAAGCGCGCTCGCGGCGCTGATCAGGGCCAAATGGGTATAAGCCTGCGGAAAGTTCCCGAGATGGCGACCATCATAGCCCAGCTCCTCGGCGTATAGCCCGAGATGGTTAGCGTAACCTATCATCTTGTCGAACAGCAGGCGCGCCTCCTTCGTCCGTCCGGCGCGGACCAGGCATTCGATGTACCAGAAAGAGCACATTGTAAAGCTGCCTTCCTGGCTCGAATCGAGCGCCTCCAATTCCTTTTCCTCGTACCGATGGACCAGAGTATCGCTTACAAGCCGCTCGCCTATCGCGTCGAGCGTAGAGAGCCACCGCGGGTCCGTGGGTGAGATGAACTTCATCAACGGCATGAGTAACGCGGAAGCGTCGAGCGTTTTCGCCCCTTTGTATTGTACAAAAGCCCTCAGTTCTTCGTCCCAGAAATTGTCAAAAATATCGTTATATATTTCCCCGCGCACATCGAACCAGCGTGAAAACGGCGCTGGCAATGATTCCTTCTGCGCCATGCGCACGGCGCGGTCGACAGCCACCCAGCACATAAGGCGCGTATGTAAAAATTCTTTCTGTCCTCCGCGAAACTCCCATATCCCCTCATCGGGCTTTCGCCAGTTCTCGCACACATATTCGACCGTGCGGGTCACATTCATCCAGGCATCGTAGGAAATCTTGTGCACGTACTTGTCGGCAAGATAAACGGAGTCCAGTAGCTCCCCGTAAATATCGAGCTGGAACTGATTCTTCGCGGCGTTTCCGATGCGCACCGGGCGGCTGTGCTCATAGCCTTCCAGATGATCCAGCTCCTTTTCCTCCAGATCCGTACTGCCGTCCACCGCATACATCAGCTGCAGCGCGCCGTCCTTTCCGCAATCGCGGAACCGTTCCTCGATCCATTCCATATAGGCCGCGGCTTCTTCCGTGAAACCCAGCCTCAAGAAGGCGTAAACCGTAAACGCCGAATCCCTGATCCAGCAGTAGCGATAATCCCAGTTCCGGGAGCCGCCTATCGCTTCAGGCAGACCGAAGGTCGGCGCGGCGACGATAGAGCCGTGCTCCCTTGAAGTCAGAAGCTTAAGTACCAGAGCCGAGCGGCGGACCATCTCCAGCCAGCTCCCGCTATAATCGGCCTGCGAAATCCAGTCCCTCCAGAAGCGGGCGGTATCTTCCTGAACACTCGTGAGGGACTCTTCAGTAAACGGGATATCCTCACAATCGCCGCAGGTCAGCATGAACGCCGTGCAGTCGCCTTCGGCCATGGTGAAATGGGCCTCGGTCTTTCCGCCACCGCTCTGCCGCATTCTTTCCCTGCTTTGCAGGCGCAACCTCAGGTCACGTCCCATGAACAATGCGTCCCGGCCATCATTTTCAAGCTTTATTTCAGAACTTCCCCGCGCATAATCGAAGGCGGGTCTGCACTCCATTTTCACGGGGATTTCACCCTTCACGGCGTGGACAATGCGAATGATTCGGCACGCGTCGTCCTTCGCGACGACCGGCATGAAATCTGTAATCTCCAGAATACCGTCCCGGGAGAGGAACCGGGTAAGCAGGATATTTGTATCGGGGAGATAAAGCTGGCTGCGGCGGCCCACATCAAATTCCGGTGCGATGCTGAAATGACCGCCTTTTTCATCGTCCAGTATACGGACGAATATCGACGGGCTGTCAAAATCCGGATAGCAGAAAAAATCGATAGAGCCGCTCAGGCTCACATGAGCAACCGTATTCAGATCGCCGATAATACCGTAATCCTCGATGGGTTCGTAAGCCATTTATTGTTATCCTCCTTTCATGAAACCGGGGTAGAACATTGTGTCATAGTGAATATATCGTTCCTGTGCCTTATGTTTATAGCCAAGAGTTTCTCTTTTTATTTACAGCAAGGGCTCAAAAAGAAAAAATTCAGCCGGGAACTTTAACGAAAACGGCACCGGGGCCCGTTTATACAAGATACACCCAACCAATGGAGAAGCTATATACATACTAAAGAAATTCCAACTCAAATGGGATTCGATTTTCAGCAGACCGACAAGGGAATTTTACTCTTATGTTAAGCAAATTTTACATTAATCAAATACCCGTCATAATTTAACTTAAATATCTCGTAATGAACAATAGCTTAAGAAAGACTAAAATTATCTGTACCATCGGCCCCTCAACCGGTTCACATGAAATGCTTATGGGCATGTATAAGGCCGGGATGAATGTCGTGCGCTTGAATATGTCGCACGGTAATCACGATACTCACGAAAAAGTCATCAAAGCTGTTAAATCGATTAATCAAAAAATCAAAGACGCGGTTCCGATACTCCTGGATCTTCAAGGTCCCGAGATACGTACGGGTACTTTGCAAAACGATCTGCAATTACAGGAAGGCGATATTATCACCGTGTCGGTTCGTACTGAAGACGTAGAAAGATCATCATTCAGCATCAACTATGAAGACCTTATTAACACCGTAAACGAAGGTGATATGATAACGGTAGATAACGGTCTGATTAATCTTGAAATCCTCCAGAAATCCCAGGGCACAATGAAGTGCAGGGTTATTCATGGTGGAATGCTGAAAAGTCAGCGTCATGTTAATCTGCCGGGTATCCGTGTTAACCTGCCCTCAATTACTGAAAAGGATAAAAAGGATGTATTTTTCGGGATAGAACAAGAGGTGGATTTTATAGCGCCGTCATTCGTTCGGGAAGCCAGCGACGTGCTGCAGTTAAAAGAGTTACTCGGCAATAAGGTAAACAAAATAAAAATTGTCTCTAAAATCGAAGACCGGCAAGGGGTCAATAATCTTGACGAGATTATAGATGTTTCGGACGCAGTGATGGTCGCCCGCGGAGATTTAGGTGTTGAAATCAATCTCGAAGAACTTCCCAATGTGCAGCGCACTATTGTTCGAAAATGCCACGAGAAAGGCAAACGAGTCATTGTAGCTACTCACTTTCTCGAATCTATGATTGAGAAACCAATTCCGACCCGGGCCGAAGTAACGGATGTTGCAAATGCCATATACGAGGAAGTCGATGCCGTAATGCTGTCCGGCGAAACAGCGGTCGGTAAATATCCGATCCGCTGTATCGAGCATATAGATAGAATCGCCAGGGCATCTGAAAAGCTGCCCGGATTGAATTTCAGCAAAAATTTAATAAAAAATGATGATAAGCAGCACGTGGCCGCCACCGCGGTAGGACATGCCGAGGCTATTGGTGCCAAAGGCATAGTTGTAATAACACGTCGCGGCATAATGGCACAATTTTTAACCAATTGCAGACCTTTTAAAACAAACATCTATGCGTTCACCAACGATCCCAGAACCCGAAGACAACTCTTTTTAAACCGCGGTGTTGTCGCCCACCGCATAGAATTCAGCAAGGACCCGGAAAAAACAATTCAGAATGCTTTTGTTAATTTAAAAAAAAGAGAGGGATTTCAATCGGGCGACCGAGTAGTTGTAATATCGGACATAATTGCCGGTTCAGGAATCGATGCGATACAGATCAGGGCAATAGATTAGACATCGCATTTTATCGTCGCTATATAGCTAAAATAACTTGGACACGAATACGCAATTTTTCATCCCTTCCGTTCCAGCATACTGAAGACTTATACAAGCCAAGGGCAATAACTCTATTACTCCTCGCCCATCAAGAGCTGCGTCAACAGTGTAAGAGAGATTCAAAAACAGGTCTCAATCGTCTCGGAAAGGCATCCGGCCCGATGAAATATGAAAAGGGAGCCGGTCCCTTGTTCACTTTTAATGTAATAGTGTATTGTTGTGGGTCAATTCGCTCTCTTTGTAAATAGAGCCGGGTCTGAGAGGAAGACAGAAAGTGATCGTTAATATTCTTGCTCTTATTTATGTCTCCGTGGCATGGGGTTCCGCTTTCGTATTGATAAAGCTTGCGGAGGAGACAATCGCTCCGCTGACGGTACAGGCCGGGCGGTGCGTTATAGGATTTATAGCCCTGCTCATATTGTCACTCGTACTGAGGAGGGATTTGATCGGACACGCCAGGCACTGGTTTGCCTTCCTTGTATTCGCTATTTTAGGTATAGCGTTCCTCTGGATCGTAACCGCGCTCGGTGAGGAGTACATTACCGCCGGGCTTACATCCGTGCTGGTTACAGTCGCGCCGCTCGTTACTTTTATCATTACGGTTTTTATACTGAGGACAGAGCAGTTTAGCCTGGCAGGTTTATTAGGGCTTCTAATCGGCGTTTCGGGTCTGGTTCTGGTGACCGGAATCCATAATATTACAGGTCCTAATTCCACATTGATCGGGGTTCTGTTGATAGTATCGGGGTTTTCTGTGTTCGCCGTTAACGGAATACTGGCCCCAAGGCTTGCAAGCGGCACCGACCCTATTGCATCCAGCACGTATTACACGGGAATGGCGTCTGTAATCCTGTGGGTCTTTGCCTTTATATTTGAAAGTCCTTTAAAGACTCATTTAACTGAATCCAATGTCTTGGCTGAGGTAATAATGGGGGTCTTCAGCTTTGCGAGCGGATTCGTAGTTTATTACTGGCTCCTCAATAGAGCGGGGCCGTTTTTTTCATCACTGACCTTCTATCTCATTCCGGTTGTAGGCACGGTGGGCGGTTTTCTTATCCTCAATGAAAAGATCAATCCGACCCAGGTCCTCGGGATATTAATCGTCTTAGCCGGGGTTTACCTGATCAACCAAACGAAAAGGGGAGCTGATTTGTGAAAAGCTATTACCGCACTAAACGCTTCGTCTTAATTGCAGCTCTCACGTACTTCGTCATCGGTGTGGCTCTGGAGTTTGGTTATAAGTATTCATCAACCTATTCAAAAGAAATATTTCCTATATATTCCTGGTCTCTTTTTGCAAAAACCCCTTCAGAAGTAAACGATTATTCCATAAGGGTTATTTCACTTAGAGGCCAAAAACTGGAAGAGCCGTTTTTTCTTGAAGAGTCGGGCGGCCGACTTCCTCAAACAGGGGCCGGGAATGCTTATCGCATCGTTCAGGTTTTGGGAAAAGCAGTTGTAAAAGGAGACAAGAAAAAAGCAGCGGATATGATTTTGCTTTTAAATACTTTATATCCGGGACTGATGGGAGATATGAATTTCGAGATAGTAGCAAGAAAATACAATCCATTGGAGAGGCTGAAATTTAAAGAGTATAAAGATATCCGGGTAGTGAGTTACATTCATAACGAAGGCGAAGCAAAGTGAAAGCAAAAAGTTTAGCGTCTAAATGGCTCAGGGGCAGTAATGTACGCACTCCGATAAACCTGTTTCAATTTCAACGCAAAGCCTTTTATTCATCGTATAACCTGGTTCGTGTATTCTACGCCATAGCTTTATATTTACCGGTCAGTCGCCTTGATGTATGGAGCCAATGGTCAAACGCCAAGTATATTTCACCTCTATGGCCTGTTTACTGGATTAACTTAACGGGTGTCAGAACAGGGGTGATTATCATAGTTACCTTTTCCGTCGTATCCGCGCTCCTTTGTCTACTATTCAGCCATAAAAGAGTATTCAGAATAATCTGGTTTATAGCGGTGCTGAATTATGTCGGATTTAATTTTTCATTTGGGAAAATCGATCATTACTATCACGTGGTCCTGGCTTTTAGTTTTATTTTTATCTTTCTGCCGGATGGTAAAAAGGAATTTATTGAAAATAGCAGAATTCTGATGCAGAGGTATTTAACTATTTTTTGGGGTGCTCTCCTTTTATTCATGACATTTTATTCCATGTCGGGTATGTGGAAAATAGTTGCCGGAATCGCCCAGCTTGTGAGTGGAGAAACGAGTATATTTCACTCGTCCGCATTTGCTCTTCACGTTGCCCATAAAATATTACAATTAAATTCGGAAACGATCTTGGGAGCTTTTTTTATTAAACATGAACTCTTGGGATGGTTCTTTTTTATATCAGCTATATATATAGAACTGTTTTCAGTTATTGCGATATTTCGATATTCACTTCACAGAATCTGGGGGCTCTTTCTGATACTACTCCATATAGGGATTTATCTTGCAATGGAAATCGATTTTGCAATAAATGTGCTTTTTTTGGCTGTTTTTCTCTGTAATTCACCTTTCATCCCCCCGGGCAATAAACTAGGGGAAGCGTTAAAGGACCTTCCTCTTGTGGCAATTATCTTGACAACGCTCAATCCAAAACGAACCAAAGCGGAATAAATAAGAGCCTAATCCCTATGAATCCAAGCGCTTAAGCCCCCAGCTTCCCAGAAAATCATTCCTGCTATGAGCAAAATAAAAAGGGCTAAGGATTTCCGATAGGAGTACCTTCTTTTTTTTGTTACTCTCCTGTAAATGGACAGCCTTTTTTTGTAAGAAATCGGTAGAATGATCCTTATATCTTTGGACAATTCCCTGTGTCTGCCGTGGGTAAAAGCCTTCTTATAGTAGTCCAGAGGCGTCTCGATTTCCAGATGCCGCACCTTCACAGATTCACTATACTTGACCGCCTGAGAGGAATACTTTTTTACTGCGCTGTTGACGAAAACAGTGTCTCCACCCCTTTCCCTTTCAATGAACAGGCCTAACTCATCAAAGAGCTCTCTCCGTACCGCCATATTATTTGTATGGCCGAAATATCTGTTTCTATCATTGCTGTTCAGGATGTAAGCATTTTTCTCGTTTTCATAGTCTTCAAGCATTGAAAGAAGCAACGAATCATTAGCCATTAGCGGCCGTCCCAGAATAATTGAAACGACGGGGTCCGACATTGCATTTTCAATTTCCGCGAGCCAGTCGGGAGAGGCTATACAATCCGGATCGGTAAAAGCAATTATTCGGCCGGAGGATTCCTTGATACCTCTATTTCGTGCAGCATACGAGCTCTGCTTGCTCTCGGACACAAGCTTTATTTCCGGATAGCGTTCCACGATACCGGCCGAAGAGTCGGTCGAGTTATTATCCACAAATATTATCTCGTAATCATTAGCCGGGTATTTCTGTGCTACAAGACTATCGGCGCAGCCTTTGATATATTTTTCCGAGTTATAGAAAGGTACTATTATCGATATGCTTACCACAAACGTTTTACAATCCGCACTTTTTCTCTTAATATTTTCGATAATAATTAATGGCTTGCTCGCGTCTGTCAATTCTTTGTCAAAAGTTTAATAAATACTCATTGTGTTTAATCGAATAAGAAATTGGCTGCGCGATAATCTCAATTTTATTGAAGTATGGGAAAGCAGGTTTAACCGCATGGCTCTAATCAGAAAATCTGCCAAAGGATGTCTTCCGAACCTGATTATAATCGGCGCTCAAAAAAGCGGCACTACGAGTCTGCATAAATACCTCAATTTTCATCCTGAAATAAAAATGTCGTGGGAGAAGGAGCTAAACTTTTTTATTGATCAACCCGGGTGGGTATCCAACTGGCGCAAGGGATCAGGTTGGTATAAAAGCAGGTTTAACAGTGAAGCTAAAATAAGGGGTGAAAGCTCTCCCAACTATACTGCTTACCCGCATATAGAATGCATTCCTGAAAGAATGCATTCGGTCGTGCCCGAAGCAAAGCTAATCTACATACTGAGGGACCCGATTGAGCGAATAATATCGAATTACATACATCACTGCTCTCAGGGAAAAGAATATAGATCCTTGTCCGACGCTCTCAAAAATATAACAGCTCAAAATTCATATATATCACGGAGTAAATATTATATGCAGCTGGAGCAGTTCCTCGAGTACTTCTCTGAATCACAAATCCTGATATTAACCAGAGAGGAGTTATACAATGACCGTTTGAAGACCCTGAAAAAGGTTTTCCGGTTCTTAGACGTCGATGATTCTTTTCAAAGCAGGAAATTTAATACGATGTATCACAGGTCTTCGATTAAAAGACAACCCACAAGGGCAGGTATCTTTTTGTCCCGCACACCCGTCCAGAAAGCAATTGAGAGACTCCCGCAGTATCTGCGCTGGAAGGCGGAGTGGCTTGTTTACTACCCCTTCTCACGGAAAATAGAGCGCCCTCAGTTGGACGATAAATTACGGAACGACATAATTGAATATATCAGGGACGACATAAACAGCCTGAGAGAATTTACAGGTCAAAAGTTTGAAGAGTGGAGCTTGTAATTACTCTTCATAAAATCGATTCGCAGCCAAAACAAAAAATGAGAAAAATAATTAAAATATGCGCCACGATTTGGGAGATTGCCAAGCTCTACCCGCTATCTGCTTACGGAGGCTATAAATACCGGCAATTATTCGAAGGAATTAAAATATATTCAATGTTTATAGGCTATCCTAGAAGCGGTCACAGCCTGATCGGAGCCTTACTGGACGCGCACCCGAACATGATTTTCGCGCACGAGCTTCACGCGCTAAAGTTCATCTACGCAGGGTACACTAAAAAACAAATCTATTATCTCCTGATTGAAACCTCTCGCATAAATGCAAAGGAGGGAAGAAAAACCAAATCATACTCTTACGAAGTCCCAAACCAGTGGCAGGGCGATTTCACTAAATTACAGGTTATCGGGGATAAAAAAGGAGGGGGCTCGACCTCAATACTCAGAACGAAACCCAAACTACTAAGCGGTTTACAAAATACTATCGGCACCGATATAAAGTTCATACATATTGTAAGAAACCCATTTGACAACATAAGCACTATAAGCAGGAAAACAAAACGACTAAAAAGTCTTGCGGACAGCATTGAATACTACTTTTCCCTGTGTGAAACAACGATGGAAATAAAAAAACAGCTAAAGGAACATGAGCTCTTCGAGCTGAGACACGAGTCCTTCCTCGAAAATCCCAAAGCTCATCTTAAGGAATTATGTCATTTCCTGGGAGTCGGGGCCCCGGATGATTATCTCAATGACTGCTCGGGCATTGTGTATAAATCCCCGCACAAAAGCCGTCATCAGGTAGAGTGGAGTCAAGAATTAATCGACATCGTAGAAAAGAGAATAGATGGATTTCCCTTTTTAAGCGGCTATTCATACAAAGATTAATCAACAAAAAAGGGCCTCCACTATATCAGAAATTTTATGACTCGATAAAAACCCATACATCCGCTTCTTATGTGACTTGAATCAACGCTGCGACATCACGAAGCGGCCGCTATTCTCCATATATAACCGGAAGAAAAAAGGCTGATGACGAAGCCTTCGCCCGGGCCGACCAAAAGCGGGATTAACGAAATCTGCCTGAAAATTTATACCCTCTTTCAGTCAATGTATTCTTTACCCGAACCGCTCAAGCGCACTCGCAGCGCTGATCAGGACTAAATGGGTATAAGCCTGCGGAAAGTTGCTCGTATGGCGACCATATTATTTTTGGAGCTTGCAGGCAGTGTAGTAATTTTTCATTAAAGATTCAAACGTGCTACCAGGTCTGTTTTTCTTCTACCGATTGAAAATAAGGGTATGCTCTGAATAACTCTAGCGTTTTTAGAATACATGCCAGATTAATTTAAATTAAAAGCACGCATAGTCTCTAACGTCGGAGGATCCGACACCGCGCCCTCAAACGTACATAGAAAGCTATTCAGTACCACAAACCTGGCGGGTATCTGAACTAACTCCAGGGGAGATTTCCTCGAGAGCCGGCATCACTTTGTCTGCGTAGCCCACGGCTTCGTTTCCATATCGCCCGACAATTTAAAATAAGAAACGCGCTGGCCTTTTAGTCCGTTCGAGGAAATAAGGCCGACGAGCGGGTTGTTGTGGTCGGCAACGAGCGTAAGCGCAGTTGTAATATCGAGTCCGTCCTCAGGAGATTTTTCTCCGGGAAAAGGCGTGAATTCCTTTACTATGCGGAGAACTCCGTGTTCGGCATAGGGACCATGGCTATGACCGCCGCCGCCCATATAGTAAAACAGCGTAACTGCCGGGTTCTCGGTCTCGACTGACGGTGTGACGGCGATAAGCGCTCGGTAAGGGTTCGGAGCAGGCGGATTCATGCCTACATTGGTGATAGGCGGATACATAAAATAACCGCCTGCGAGGTTTTCGGCCGTGATGTTCAGACCTTGTTTACCGGGAATGATGCCGGTGTCATCCAACACCACTGTTTCCTCGGGCTTCTCGCCTCTGGAAAGAAGCTGTCCGCTCATGACCATTACCCTGTTCTCAGACCCGGGGCCGTTTGAAACGACTATATCGTCCCAGTTATCCCCGTCGACATCGCCTGAAGCAACATGCACACCGGCGTTTTTGTAGGTCTCGTCAAGAACCGGCGTATCATACAGAAACTCCGCCTTGAGTGAGCCGTCCGAAGAGGTTTTTATTTTATATAAGGCAACCCTGGGCTCCAGTCCCCTTCCGGAGCCGACAATAATCTCTTTTACGCTGTCTCCGTCCACATCCCCGAGGGCAATACTACTCCCGTCGCCCTTTCCGTCAAACGGAACAAATTCGATAAGAGGGGCATTATTTTGCTTATGGTCAAACACCCTGATCAAAGGTTTGCCAGATCTTTTGGCCGTAACGACGTGTGACTTGTACTCACTTCTGCCTATATGTTCCACTCCCAGCATATGCCCTGCTTCGGCATCTACGCCCCCCTTGTAGCTTTCCTCATATGCCATGAACGAACCCGCATTCTGGCCGGTTGTCGCATGAGCGAGACTAACTTCAGGAGCATTGCCCGATTGAGCGCCAATAGCTGTTAACGAAGCCTCTCTAGGGGGCAATACCCTCACCGTCACCATCATACCGCTATCTTCATGAAGCAGCAGGTGACAGTGCATGACGAACTTACCGACAAAATTAGACGCCTTTAGCTTAATGTAAGTCTTGCTTCGTCCGGGAAAAGCGAATGTATCAATGTCCCTGGGTACATCGTTGATAACCGGGTTTTGCGGCAGGTCAGTCCTGAGCTTTGTAAGTTCCTGATCCTCAAAGTATTCGATCTTTTCAATCACGAACTGCCCCTGATGTATGTGAAAAGGATGCGATACCTGTGAGAAAGTGGAAATCACCCACCTTTCATAATCACCCGAATAGCTCTGCGGCATTGCTACATCAGGGAAATAACCGAAGTTTATACGGCCTCTGAGATTATGCTCATCGAAGTCAAAAGATATATTTCTTGTAACCTCGGGCTCGGCATCGAAATCCTCGGGGGGATATTCAGCCTCCACTGTGGGAGCGGGGGTATCAACGGGTTCGCCCTTTACCCGCACAGTAGCCATTATCACAGAAGGCACATACGATGCGGGCGGCTCGAATGTAAGCATAGCAGGAAGATTCGATACCAGATTCGTGTATGCCGAGTCTTTTACGTTTGCCAGATAGTAGTCACCGGGCTCAGCGGGCGCGGTGATAGCCCAGGTAATCCTCTCACCGGGAGCAACATATGTATCTTTATTTATATCACGCTGTTTAGTGAAGTAAGTGCGGACGGGAGTAAAATGATCGTTACCATCCTGCGCTATCATAACGCTCTTAAAAAGAGGCCCGTTCGGATCTACCGCGCCGTTACTTCCAATTTGAAATATCCCCAGTGAATAAGCAGAGAAAGGACTCACATTGGCAAGGGTCCAGACCTGGGTTTCACCGGGTCGCATCTCTATGATAGGATTCACCTGACCGTTTACAAAATAGGTCGGGGCATAATTTGGAGCGTCGCTGGGACTACCCTGCGCCGCGGAAGGATCAGGATCGGTAAAATGTGGGCTTGTGCCGATTCCTGTAGGACCGATTTCAAACATTCCGGCGTTCTTTTTACTTTCTGCCAGTGCCATACCGTTCAGAACGAGTATCCTCTGCGCAAACCCGCCGTAAACCGACCGTTTATCTGTGTCAACCACATTGCCGACCTGCAAAATACCAGCCAAACCTCCGTATACCTGGGTTGCCGTTGATCTATGAAAATGGGGATGATACCAGTTGACTCCGCGGTCGTGGTTTTCCGGTATGTTGATTTCCGATACGTAATCCCCTCCCGGAAGAAAGGACCGATACACGTTGTCACCATTTCCTGTCGGGCTAACGAGGAGCCCGTGATAGTGTATGTTCGAATTCTTCGGCACGGGGTGTGTCGGGTCCCAGGACTGGGATGTGTCCTGGAGCTTTTCTTCCGGAAGACGCTCATCCAGTATATTAAGCCTGATTGTGTCGCCCGGCTCGGCAATGAGAGTGGGGTTGGGAAAGAGGCTGTTGTATGAGGTCACCACGCCTCCAAGACGTGAGGGACCGCTGTACGTTATTACCTTATAGGGCTTCGAGCCGACCATCATCGGATTATCAGCAGTGCCGGATGTAAGCGTAAATGTGGATTCGAGCAGACCGTTCTCCGAGCGGACGGAGCGCGCCTCCGAGAGGAGATCGAGTAAGGGTCCGTCGCTGGGGAGTGACTGTCCCCTGTACGGCACAAGGCTGCTCCCGACCCCCGGCTGCATAAGAAACGTCTCGCCGCAGGGTAGGAATGCGTCGTCACTCGGTTGCGCGGGGCAGCGTGCCTCGGGGAAGTCTACCGCGCGGGACTCTGTTCCGAAGAATCCCAGGGACAATGCCGCAATTACGGCAGCAAAAACAATTGTTGCTAAGCTGCTTCGGCGCTTTGCAGGCACATATTGAATTGTCTCCCTATTGTTGTTCTGTAGAAGAGCAAGATTGCTCTCCGGTTTACTAAAGGACATAAAGAGAACCTCCGATCTTTTTGTTACTAAATGCCAGAGTCTGCAGGCACTTTTATCCAAGTATAGCACCAGTATAAAAACCGCATTTTCCTGATCAATTAATAGGGAACCAAAATTTAGATAAATACCGACGATAGCCATTATACTTCAAACCGCTGTTTTACTCAATTCTGAATAGTAAGAAGCGCTCTGAAGAAATAGTACGTTCTGCTGTAAAATAAAAAGTGGAGCTAAGCATTCGGAGTCCGAGCGGCTGTAGTGGCTGCACTTTACCTGCATTTTTGCTGCCGCTGCGGTTACTTCAACGAATTCACAGCACCCTACCGACACTATAATTTATAAATTTCACGAAAAATCGTTAATTCTCTTTACGACATCTCGTTATTCACGAAATCTCATAAATTACGCACCCTTCATTAAATCCTCATAACTACCTGATACAACTCAATTATCACCAATAAAACTAAATTGGCACACCCTGTGCTTCTAAAGCAAGTAAGTTCTCGGCAGCAAAAAACTAAAAATAGGAGGTAATACAAATGTCAGAACGAACAGCGGTAAACAGTTCACAGGAAACAGTTTTAAACGGTGTCAACGTTACGAAGCTATTCGACACCATAGAAGTAATTAAGGGGAATGCGGAGATAGCTAGATTTAAATTCCGTAACTCCAACAAATGGATTATGGGTGGTCACAACAGATCACACATAGATAGTTTTTACGGTGCCCTTCAGGAAAACACAAGGGAAGAACCGTTTGTCATGGACAACGATGAACCCCCGCTTCTCCTCGGAGAGGACAAGGGCGCGAACCCTGTGGAGCAGGTTCTGCACGGGTTAGCGGGATGCATAACTACAACCCTGGTTTATCACGCCGCGGCGAGGGGTATTAAGATTCATAACGTGGAAACCGGATTTGAGGGCGATCTCGATCTGCGCGGTCTCCTCGCGTTGCCGGGCGCCCGGAGAAACGGTTACGAGGAAATAAGGGTTTCTGTAAAAGTGAAAGCAGACGCTACAAGGGAAGAAATAGAGGAGCTTGTTGAGTTTGCCACCGGACACTCCCCCGTTTTTGATATAGTGAGCAATCCGGTGCCCGTAAACGTAACGTTAGAAGTCTAATTTAGGCGGCACATCATGCCCCGCAATAATAAGGGGCATGATGTGCCGGTAAAAAACATAAAAGGAGAGAAAAAATGGCAGTTAAATGTCCGGCAGGATTCGACGTTAAATATTTAAGGGAAAGGGTACATGAAACATACGAGCGTGTGGCGCGGGAGCCCGGCGGCGAGTTTCATTTCCACCGGGGGCCCGAGTACGCGAGCGGATACCTCCACTACGATCTCGATGAGCTGAGAGAGCTTCCGGAGGAGAGCACCGCGCGCTTCGCGGGGGTGGCCAATCCTCACAGGATAGGCCCGATCGAAGCGGGCCAGACCGTGCTCGATCACGCTTGCGGGGCGGGGATGGATCTGTTGCTCGCTGCGAAAAAGGTAGGGCCCACGGGAAAAGCGATAGGAGTCGACATGACCGAAGCCATGCGCGACTGCGCAACGATGGCGGCGAAGAAAGCGTGTCTTTCGGAAATTGTTGAAATTAGAGAAGGCTTATTCGAGGACCTCCCCGTCGATGACGATAGCATAGACGTGGTCATTTCAAACGGCGTCGTAAACCTAGCTCCCGATAAGGAAAAGGTATTCAAGGAAATCCACCGTGTGCTCAAACCCGGAGGCAGATTGTTCATGGGCGACGTCGTCGTGCAGAGGGAGCTTAAAATGGACGCGAGGAGCAACCCCGACCTCTGGGCAGCCTGTATAGGAGGCGCTTTGACCGAACTGGAGCTCCCGGAAATAGCTTCTTCGGCGGGGCTCTCCGACTGTGAGATAACTGAGCGCTTCGATTGTTTTAAAAATACATCGGCTGAAGCGAAGGTGTCCAAAGACCTGTACGTTCAGGGCGTGAACTTCTTTGCAAGAAAAGCGTGAATTATGGGATTAGCCCGGTTGAGGCTAAAATAGCTCTTATATCGCATTTGTGAGAGAAATGAAACAACTAGACGGCCTAACCGTTAATGCCCTTGTCGATAATACGGCAGACATGCTGTCAACGAGACCCGCGCACATTACCTCGGAGCTTAGTGTTCTGATGGATGCGGGGATGAATGAGATGGCGGGACAATCGCTTTGTCTGGCTCAGCACGGACTCTGTCTCGCAGTTACGGCCCGTCTCGGCAGCGAAGCGCGCACAGTACTTTTCGATGGGGGCCCGGACTCCGATACACTCGAGAGAAACGGCCTTAAAACGGGATTCGATTTTGGCTGCGTAGAGGCTATCGTTCTAACTCACGGCCACTTCGACCATTCAGAGGGTCTAACAAGGGCGGCAAGGCTAATCCGCGCCCGGAACGGAGGAAAACGGGTACCGCTTCACGTCCATCCGGGCGCGTTCGTAAAACGCGGAGACCGGCTTCAGGACGGCACGATCCTCCCGCTCCAGGACGTGCATTCACCGGAAGCGTTGGAGCGGGCAGGATTGCAAATAAAAAAGTCGGAGATGGCGGAAAGAATTATTGACGATATGTTTTATCTAAGCGGTGAAATTCCCCGCGAAAGTTTTGAGAAGGGACTCGAGAACCAGGTCAGGTTGGGGGATTCGGGGAGTTGGGAGCCCGATCCGCTCGTAATGGAAGAAAGGTTTCTGGCGGCCCATGTGAAGGGAAAAGGACTCGCCATATTCACGGGGTGTTCACATGCCGGGATAATTAATATCTGCACACATGCACAAAGGCTCTTCCCCGATATTCCGCTTTACGCCCTGGTGGGCGGTCTTCACCTTGTCTACCCGAATGAAGAGCTGATCGAAGAATCGATCAAGGCGCTGAAAGAGTTCGATTTCCAGGTTATAATTCCAGGCCACTGTACCGGATGGCGTGCGGTACATGCCCTTATAAACGAGTTCGGCGAAGATAGTGTGAACCCGCTTGCAGTAGGAATCCGTTTGTCATTTTAGATACAGGAACCATTATTACGGGCGTTTAATTCCGAGGGCTTTGATACGCGAGCTAAGTGTCGTGTGAGGAATACCGAGCAGACTGGCGGCGCCCTTTTCACCTGAAACCTTCCAGCTGGCTTTCTCGAGGGCGGCTATGATATTTTCCCTCTCCAGGTCCTGAAGCTCCTTCTGTGTAAGGACCCGTTTTCCCGGAGCCGCTTTTGAACGCTCTTCTGACGAATCTCTATTTAGTGAAGTAACCGGAAGCGCCTGGTCCAGGTTGAGCCCTCCCCCTTGAGCGGTAATAACGGCGCGCTCTATTACGTTTTGTAGCTCGCGTATGTTGCCCGGCCAGCTGTAAGCCATCATTCTCTCAATTTGGTCCTGCGTGAGGGGTCTTACCGAAATACCGATCTTAGACGCAAACTTTTCCGCGAAGACCGATGCAAGCTTTATGATATCTTCACCCCTTTCCCTGAGAGGGGGCACCGTTAATGGGAATACGTTTAATCTGTAGTACAGGTCTTCCCGGAATTTCCCCTCTTTTACCTCCCGATTAAGGTCCCTGTTTGTCGCCGCCAGCACCCTGACATTCACTTTTCTGGTTTTTGAACTGCCCACAGGCTCGAACTCCCCTTCCTGAAGCACCCGGAGGAGCTTGGATTGAAGATCGAGCGGCAGCTCGCCTATCTCGTCAAGGAAAATAGTGCCGCCGTCCGCCAGAGAAAAACGCCCCTCCCTCTTACCTGACGCCCCTGTAAACGACCCCTTTTCGTGACCGAAAAATTCGCTCTCGATCAGCCCCCGGGGAATCGCGGCGCAGTTGACCTTTATTAAGGGTTTATCCCTCCTTCCGCTCCCCGCATGTATGGCCCTGGCGATTAGTTCCTTACCCGTACCGGTCTCTCCCGAAATCAGCACCGTAGCGTCAGTGCCCGCAACCTTATTAATATTGCTCAATACCTTCAACAAGGCTGGGCAATTTCCTATAATCTCCCCGAAGTTCTGGAGTGAATTAATCTCCTCCCTCAGATAATCGGCTTCCCGGGAGAGCATCTTTATCCTTTTCTCCGCTTCCAGTCTCTCGTTTATGTTCCTCAGAATAAGTGTATAAAATCTTTTACCCTGCATCTCGAACTGGGAAATTGTAGCTTCCGCCTTGAATGTACCGCCCCCTGCCTCCCTGCCCGCGAGTCCGCCCGCAATCCATATATATCTCTGCCCCTCCGGAAGGACCGCAAGCTCCCCTATAATATTTCTGAGCTTTTCTCCGCTTTCATCGGAGAGGAATTCAAGGAAACTCCTCCGCTCATTTTCAGATATCTTCGTCTGGAATACCTTCTCCGCCGCAGGGTTCAACATGCTGACTTCCAGCATATTGTTTAATTCTATAATTGCGTCCATCGCGCTGTCGACAAGACTCCCCAGTTCTTTCTCCCGCTCGCGGACTTCGGCCTCGGCGCGCAGCCGCAATATTTCCGCGCAGGCCCTTGCCGCGAAAATACGAAATATTGTTATCGCCTTTGGCAGTTTCGGGAGCGGCTTTGAATCGACAACCGCAAGGTGCCCGAGAACCTCCCCGTTGGTATCAGTAAGCGGTACGCCCATAAAGCTTACCGCCCCCTGAGGGTCCAAATCCGGGTCATCGGGATAGAGCGCTACCACATTCTCAGGTATGTGCACGAGCCTGGCTTCCTCTATCACGGTTTGGCAAGGCGTTCCCTTGACATCGTACTCGCACTCTTCTATCCAGTCCCCGTCAAACCAGAAGGCGAAAGACCTGAGCCGCTCTGATTCTTTGAGATACTCCGTAACCCAGGCGCCCTTCGTATCGAGTGCTTTCGATACGCTTTTAACAAGCGCCCTGAAAAACCGCTCCCCCGTCTCGGTGGCTGTGCCCTCCATAATCATCCTGAGAGCGGCATCCTCGTCGAGCGTGTGCAAATTGGATTCCGTATTACTCGCCAATTATCGTTCCCCCGGTACTTCCGTACCTATCAGGATTAATCCCGCTTATCGATGCATGCCTAAGAATCCATCGAACCACTTTTGCATCGAAATCTTTGATTCCCTTTTACATATATTAAAAGTAAAGGTGTACCAATTCAAATATGAGAAACTTAATAAAAGTTAAGTGTTAAAGCTGAGGAGATTTAAATCGTGAAAGCCATATGGAATGAAACGGTTATTGCTGAAAGTGGCGATACGATTGTCGTCGAAGGAAATCATTATTTCCCGCCAGAGAGCATAAAAAAGGGATTTTTCGAGGAAAGCGGGACTCATACGAGGTGCCCCTGGAAGGGAGTGGCAGGTTACCACGATGTCGTCGTTAACGGAGACGCCAAAAAGGATGCGGCCTGGTACTATCCCGAGCCTAAAGAAGCCGCGGGCCCGATAAAGAATTATGTCGCTTTCTGGAAGGGAGTAAAAGTAACGTCATAGCTTCTAATCCTGCATCTGCTCGACTTCATGTCCCTTTTTTCTGAGCAGGTTTATCAGTCCGTCCTTTCCGACAAGGTGCGCCGACCCTACCACGACCATATAATTCTCGCCCGCGCCTGTAAACTCCTCAATCCGGGGAAGCCAGTTTTTGTTCCTTTCGACTATAAGCCTCTCGTAAATCTCGGGATACCCCTCGTAGCTCTTAAAGATTATCGTTTCGAACCGCTCGTCGTCGCCGCTGCTCCAGGCGGCGATTAATTTATTTATCTCCTCCTCCATAAGGTCAAGCTCGGTCAGTGTCTGAAGCAGCAATTCATCCTGCTTGTCTCCCCCGACTGACGCCAGCAAATCAACCTGATACTCCGCGGTTTCAAGCCCCACAACCTCTTTGTCCTCTTCGGCTGCTCTGTCGTAAAAATATCTGTCGAGGCCGTATTCGGGATTGAGCCCCATGCTTTTCAGCTTCAACATCCCCGCCGTAAGCGCGATAAACCAGGGCTTTGACTTGCTGAACATAATTATATTCACCCCCATATCCCCAAGCTTCTCCTTGGTCAGCGTGTAAGTCTCCTCGGACAGAACTCCGCTGAGGGTTTTATCCCTTGGGAGGGTAGCCTTGGACAGCATCATCCGTGCGGTCTCCGGTTCGTCCAAGACGCCGGGGTCCACTTCAAAAACCAGAATCCGGGAATCGTCAAAGGCGTTTTCATAGACTTCGCTCAGCGGGTAATGCTTTTCATTCAGAAGGTGGAGCGAGCCGAGTATGTAAACATTGTTTGTCTCTGAGCTGACCCTCCAGAGAAAATGCTTGTTCCCGGAATTCCCGCTGTTGTCTGAAAGCGCCGGGGATAAATGCCCTGCATAGAGAAGGCAGATAAGGAGGCCAATAAAAACAGGCCGGATAGTTTTTGAAAACATTTTCACTCTTCCATTTTAATATATTTAGTTGTCCAAGTATAAATGATCGGGAGTCAATTTTTCGGAGTGCTCTTCGGAGCGGCTGTTAAAACACTCTTTTATTATAGTGTGCGGAAACGAATTTCCCTTCAGGCCGCGTGCTCCACGTGCCAGTCCAGGGCGTCCTCGAGCCGGTCGTTTCCCCAGAAAATCTCGTCGCCCGTAACGAAGCTGGGCGCGCCGAAGACGCCCCTGTCAATCGCCTCCCGGGTCTGCGCTCTGAGCCTGCCCTTGTTTTCCCCGGAAACCGCCCTTTGCAGTATCGTCGACGGCTCCTTACCCAGAATATTGAGTGCGGAGGCTAAAATTTCACTATCGGAAATATCTTTGTCCTCGGCAAAATTGTAACTGTAAATAAGTTTTGAAATCTCGCTGCCCCATCCTTCGGGCCCGGCTACGAGCGCGATCTTCGAGGCGAGAACGCTGTTCCTCGGAAACTGAGACGGCCTTGTGAATGGTATCCCGTACTTGTCCGAGAGCCGCTCAATATCCCGCCACATGTAATTTCCCTTGGCAGTATAGATATTGAACGGAGACGTATCCCACCCCTGATCCTTGAATATCGGCCCCAGAAGAAAAGGTTTCCATTCGACTGAGATACCCCGCTCACGGGCCATATCTTCGATTCTGGACGCCGATAGATAAGAGTACGTACTGGCGAAGTCATACCAGAACTCAAACTTCAGGCTCACAATACCTCTCTTGCCGGAAATCATCAAGTATAAGATTCAAGCCGCGAATAAACCGGAAAATCCGCAGAAAATCTTCTCTGTCTAAGACGGGACCTATCCGCGCTCCGCGAGCTCCCTATCCAGAAGAAGAAGCGCCGAGCTGTTGTCGCCCGCGAATTTAAGCCTCTCCAATATCTCGGTCGCGCTCTTCTCTTCCTCGACCTGTTCCTGAATAAACCACTGGAGCTCGACAGCGGTGGCATGATCGTTTTCACTTATCGCCTTCTCGTAGAGCTTGTTAATCATACCGGTTACTTCTCTCTCATGGTCCAGAACCTGCTGAAACATGTCGGATAAAGACTTGAATTTATTCTGGGGCTTGTCGATGGATTGAAGCACAATGTGCCCGTCCCTGTCAATTACGTAGTCAAAGAGCCTTATTGCGTGCTCAAGCTCCTCTTTACTCTGCTTCCTGAGCCAGCTTGCAAAACCTCTCATATTTATGGATTCGCAGTGCGCGGCCATGGACAGGTACGTATATGAGGCGAAGTACTCGTTCTTGATTTGATTATTCAGTGCGTCCTGTATTTCCTTACTCAGCATGACAACCTCCTTTTTCAGGGATCGGTATTCTCTTTTGAAAATATTTAATTTTGCCGACCCTGACCTGTAAATAATTATCCCATAAAAGGGTTCTAATTTCAAGTGATTATTAGGTGGAAATCATTACCATTTAAATCTCAGGGCATTATATGAGCATTTTATTAATAATTCCAGGCTAATATGACGGCCAAACGAAAAATTATTTTCAGCGTTTCAGAAAAGCTTGGTATATAAAAACGGGGATTCAAAACTGAATCTCGCGAAGAAAATACGTCCGGAAAATGAGCAGGAAATTCACTCCTAACGCCACTTCCGCGCGACCAGATAGTACAGGGCCACGAGAAAACCGACAAGCCAGAATATTACCCCCAGACTGAATCTGTTTTCGTCACCGAACCAATCGGGCAGTCGATACAAGATAAAGAGACACAAAGGTGTCCACAGTAAGACGAATACGATCAGCGCCTTCATAATATCCCCTGATCCTTCCCTTTTGTCTTTTTTCCAATAATAATACTGAACGAATCCCGAGTCAAAATGAAGAGACCGCCTCTGCCGAATAAATAAAACATGTCCGATAAAGACCGTGATAAAAAGAGAAACGGCGCAGTTCTGAGCTGGTGTTTATACGACTGGGCCGATTCCGCGTTCGCCACGACTGTGATGGCAGCGGTGCTGCCCGTTTACTACAGCCAGGTAGCGGGCGTAAATCTTCCGGGCAATACGGCCACCGTTTACTGGGGTTATACGGTCGTCCTAGCGCTTGTTATATCGGCCCTTCTCGCCCCTGTAATGGGCGCCATAGCCGATTACTCCGGAATAAAAAAACGCCTTCTTTTAACCTTTGCTGCGCTCGGAATCTTCGCCACAGCGCTGCTATATTACGTAACGACGGGGGACTGGCTTACGGCGTCGCTCTTTTTTATACTCGGCAACGTAGGCTTTGCGATGTCCGAGGTTTTCTATAACGCTCTCCTTCCGCATGTGGCGGACCCCTCACAGATAGACCGTGTGTCGGTCAAGGGATATGCCCTGGGTTATCTCGGAGGGGGGATACTGCTCGCGATAAACATAGCAATGATCGAGCTCATGGAAGATAAAATGCTCGCGACGCGCCTCTCATTCATAACGGTCTCTGTATGGTGGGCAGTGTTCACGATCCCCCTGATACTGAACGTAAAAGAGCCCCCGGCAAGAAGGTTCGGATCAGAGAGCATAAATCCCGTCACGGCCGGCTTTAACAGGCTGCTTAAGACATTCAGTGAGCTTAGAAGCTACAGGCAGTTATTTCTCTTTCTCGCCGCTTTCTGGGTGTATAACGACGGTATAGGAACAATAATCAAGATGGCCACAATTTACGGAGCCGAAATCGGAATCGGCCAGACCGACCTTATCGGCGCGCTGCTCATGACTCAGTTTGTAGGCATACCCTTCTCTTTCGCATTCGGGAGGCTGGCTAAAATAACCGGCGCCAAGAACGCAATTCTCTTCGGACTCTTCGTTTACACCTTAATTTCGATAGGCGGTTACTTTATGGAGACTGCGCTTCACTTCTGGGTGCTGGCTTTTTTTGTCGGTACTGTGCAGGGCGGGACACAGGCGCTGAGCAGGTCTTTATTCGGGACCATGCTGCCCCGAGAGAAAACAGCGGAGTTTTTCGGATTTTACGGGATGAGCTCCAAATTCGCAGGCATAGTCGGTCCGCTTGTATTCGCGGTCGTATCCCAGCTGACGGGTTCGAGCCGCCTGAGCATTGTCTCGCTAATATTATTTTTTATCCTGGGCGCCTATCTTCTGAGCCGGGTCGACGTTGAAAAGGGTGTCCGGGCAGCCATGAACAAGGCATGAATTTTCAGAATGTCGGGGCTTAAAAATTTGCTGTTATCGGCACTGAAATATCTTTATTTGCCAGTCGTTTTCGCCCCTAATAAGAGACGCGGAAAGCCCTGTAAACGCTCCCGTTTTGAGTGTCAGCCGAAACAGCCCCGGGAGTCCCTTGTTTATTTAACTATTGCGCCTAACACCGTGTAATTACAGGACTTTAAAAAAAAACTTGACAACGTATTTTGCTATCTGTTAGGATGTAACCTACGGATTTGGGTGGGGCTTAATTCACATAATAAACCTGAGTAAAAGTTATCCACATCGTGTTGATGGATTGTGGATAAATTGTCTTTTATCCCGGAGGAACGGAGGAGAATTGGCCACGAAAAGATCGCCCCTTAGACACAAGTTGAGTTCGCTTTTCTCGGAAAAAAAGAATGATGGCAAGGGGGTTGAATTTTTCATATCAAAAGCGATTGGACCTGAAAAAACCCGGGACGCTGATGCCGGGGAGTCGAATCAGGGCATAGTTTGGGAAAAGGTGCTTGAAAGAATAAAAAAGAAGTCTAACCCGCAGGTATTTTTCTGGTTCGCGCCCCTGAAAGCGGTATCCGAGAACGAAGATTCAATCGTTTTAAAAGCAAATAGCGAGTTCGACAGAGACTGGATTATTAACCATTATCTGGAATTCATTCACGAAACTATAAGGGAAGTATATGGTAAAACGATAGATGTGGATATTATCACTTCGCAGGATAAAACCCCCTCTTCGGGCAGTAAAATCGAGAAAGGCGAAGCAAAAGAACAAAAAGCGGCAAAGTCGAACAAACTATTTACCGGTGTTTTAAACCCGAACTACTCATTCGACAGGTTTATCGTAGGTCCCAGCAACCAGTTTGCCCACGCGGCTTCCACAGCCGTAGCGAGAAAGCCCGGCGAAGCCTACAACCCCCTTTTCATATACGGTGGTGTCGGACTCGGGAAGACCCACTTAATAAACGCCGTCGGCAACCACATATTAAAATCGACATCGAATATGGCCCGTGTATGCTGCATCTCCGCGGAGCACTTCACAAACCAGGTCATAAACAGCATTAAATCCAATAAAATGGAAGAGTTCAGGAACAGATACAGATTCGGATGCGATGTGCTTCTTATCGACGATATACAGTTCATAGCGGGAAAGGAAAGCACACAGGAAGAATTCTTCCACACCTTCAACACCCTTTACGAATCCAAGAAGCAGATAGTGCTTACGAGCGATAAATCCCCCAAGGACATGTCATACCTTGAGGAAAGACTGAGATCCAGATTCGAGTGGGGACTCATTACCGATATTCAGCCCCCTGAAACCGAGACCAGGATTGCTATAGTCAAAAACAAGGCCGAATCCGAGGGTATAGTCCTTCCGAACGAAGTGGCCCTGTATTTAGCTCAAAACACCACTTCCAATATAAGGGAGCTCGAAGGAACGCTCACCAACATTGTGGCGCACTCAAAGCTTCTGAACACGGCGATTTCTCTCGATCTTGCAAAGGAAGTCCTGAAAAACATACTCAAGCAGCAGGACAATAAGTTTCTCAGCATAGAGAGCATTCAAAGGGAAGTAGCAGGCTTTTACGGTCTCAGGATACAGGACCTCAAATCCGGTAGAAAACAAAAGAACATCGCGCTGCCGAGACAAATAGCGATGTATCTGGCCAGAAGATATACAGGGGCTTCGTATCCGGAGATAGGCGAAAAATTCGGGGGTAAAGACCATTCCACCGTGATACATGCCGTAAAGAAAATAGAAAATCATCTGGGTAAAGACTCGTCCCTTGAAAACAATGTTAAAACCCTGTCCAGAAAAATAGAAAGTTTGGTCAGTGGATAGAGGGTGCATAAAACTGTGGAAGCAATTGTGGATAAAGCTGTTTTTAAGGATTCCGGAGAAATCTGTGGATGCGCGTTGATAAAAACTCTCTATTATCCACATGTTTGTAAACATAAAAAAACGTTTGTTTTTTAAGTAATAGGGCCATTATCCACAAATCCACAGGCCCTACTACTGCTACTACTAGAGAAAAAGAATTAAAGTTAATGTTATAAAGTAAAAGCAGGAGTAGCCGCAATGAAATTCAAGACCCAGGTACAAGATTTCTCGCTTAAACTCGGACTCGTTCAGGGCATATCTGAAAGACGGGCGACTATGCCGGTCCTGTCTCACGTTCTCATAAGCGTGAATAAAAACAAGATCGAAATCTCGGCAACCGATCTTGAGACAACAATGAGCACCTGGTCGAATGCCGAAGTATCGAAGGAAGGAAGTCTCGCCATACCGGCCAGAAAGCTCTACGAAATAGTAAAGGAGCTTGAGAGCGGAGAGATAGAGGTAGAGGAAATCGGAAACCACTGGGTGGAAATAAGGGCTTCATCAGCCGTATTCAAGATTGCGGGTCTGCCGAGCGAGGACTTTCCCATAATTCCCGAGCTCCACTCGGACAACCTGTTTTCCGTTCAAAGCTCGCTCATAGAGGAGATGATTTCGAAGACGATCTTTGCCGTGTCCCCTGACGAGCTCAGAAGAAACCTTGCCGGCATATATTTTGAGGAAGCGGGGAATAAGAGTCTGAGGCTCGTGGCGACCGACGGTCACAGGCTTTCTCTCGTGGAAAAAAATATCGACAGCAGGGTGAAGTTCGACAAGGGTTTCGTAGTACCCAAAAAAGGGGTTGCGGAGCTGAGAAAAGTCCTCAAACTGTCGGATAAGGTCAGGATAGGGGCGGGCGATAACTTCTTCATGGCGGAAGGGGAGGATATTATCCTGATAGCCAGGCTCATAGACGCGGATTTCCCGGATTATAAACAGGTAACCCCTGAAGTCACCAAAGTAACCCTTACCCTGGGCAAAAACGAATTTTTGAGCGCCTTAAAGCGTGTCTCTATACTCTCTTCCGAGAAAACCAGAAGTGTAAAATTCGGTATTAACCGTGAGGGCATGACTTTAATTTCCGTTTCCCCCGAGGTGGGCGAGGCAAGAGAGATCGTTCCTTTGGATTATTCAGGCGACCCTATTGAGCTCGGATTCAATGCGAGGTACCTGATGGACGTTCTTGAGGCTATTACAGTGGATAAGGTACAGATAGGCCTGATCGATGAGCTTAGCCCGGCCGTCGTCAAACCCGAGGGAGACGAGGTCTATTTATCCGTAATCATGCCTATGAGGGTTTAACCCGGCCAGTTAGTCTTCCGGATGCCTTTGTAATCAAGCTTACAAGACGCCCTGTGAGCTCAACGGCGTATTTCAGGACCTGAATCCGAGGGGTTAAAAAATATCGAAAAACCAAAACGATCCCCTTGGAGATTTTCTCGCACGCAAATAAATTTCGGGAACAGGTTCATGCTCGATTTGATTTTTCCCAAGATTTGTTGTTCATGTGAAAAGCCTCTGACGGGCGAGAGCGCGTTGTGCGGTCCTTGCTCGGGTGAAATAAAATTTATTAATGAGCTATCGAGCTGTGCGTTGTGCGGCGGGCCGTTCGGATTCTTCAGTTCGGAAGAAAGCGATAATTTCCTCTTTGCCCCGGGCGCAGGGGACGAGGGTCATCTTTGCGGGAATTGTATAAGAGGGAAATTCAGTTTTAAAAGGGCGCGCTCGGTTGCGGTCTACGAGGGTAGATTGAGAGACATGATTCACGAGTTCAAGTATGAGGGAAGATTAAGCCTCGAAGGCGTTCTTTCGCGTTTATTGTTCGATAATTCCCCCTGTGATCCCGGGGAGTTCGATATGGTGGTCCCCGTTCCCCTCCATGTTAACAAATTAAGGCAGAGGGAGTATAACCAGTCTGCGGTTATGGCTATGAATCTGGCATCGCGCGCCGGGATACGCCTGAATCTTCTGAGCTTGAGGAAAACAAGGGATACGAGGCCGCAGTTTGAGCTGAAAAACGAGGAAGAACGGCGTAGAAATGTAAGAGGGGCGTTTAAGGTAAAGTCCGGAGAGACATTGAGGGGCGCCTCGATACTGCTTGTCGATGACGTATTCACCACGGGCTCTACAAGCGAAGAGTGTACGAGGGAGCTCCTTAAATCGGGGGCGTCGGAGGTTTCCGTAATAACGCTTGCGAGGGCAAAAGGGGTGTAAAATTTATTTGACTTTAAAAGACCTTTACTTTAGATTTAAACAATAGGATTAAGTAAATTACTTAAAAAATGTACGGAAGATTCGTTGGACTGGATATTGGGAAAAGGGATGTAAAGGCCTCTCTGATCAAAAGGGGGTTGAGGGATATACAGTTACTCCAGACAATTCGCATCGAAAAATCCGTAATAACTGAAAGCCAACCGCACTATCTGAGCAATATTTTCACGGAATATTCCCTGCCGAAAGGGGACATTGCCGTCTCCCTTTCCGAAGACCCGACCTCGGTCAGGGTCATAAAGCTCCCTTTCTCCGACTCTAAGAAGATCGACCAGGTTTACGGCTTTGAACTTGAGAACATTTCCACCTTCGATCCCGGCGAGAAAATTCACGGATACCATTTGGTTAAAAACGATACCGGGAGCGAGGCGCTCGTTTGCGTTTTCGAGAAAGAGGACGTAGGGCAGCTGCTGGAAGTCTTCAATAGTGACGGGATAGACCCTAAAGTCGTAACTTATACGCCCGTGGCTTTCGGCGCGTTAAACGAGCTTCTTGAGGGCGCACGGCCGCTCGTGCTCGTCGATATAGGGGACGATGAGTTGAGTTTTACCCTTTTTGACGAAACGGGAATGAAACGCGTGAGGTCCTCAAGGAAGCCAATGCAGCTGTTTATGGAGAACTTATGCTCCCTGTTCGGGATCTCACGGGACGAGTTCGGATTTTCGAAAGAGGAGTTCTCACGGCTGAGCGGCGAAGATTTAAAAGAGAGTTTCCGGCCTGTTTTAAGCGAAATAAAAAAGACGGTGCATTTTTTCGAGACCGAGCTTAAGGAGGAAATCAGGACGATCCTTGTTTCGGGCTCCCTGTCTCAGCCCGCGGGACTTTGCGATTTGCTGAAAAATGAATTCGGCAGGGATGTAAAAAAACTGTTCATCCCCGACCTGGGCGTGGATAACTCGCCGGTATACGCGAAATCCTACGCGCTCGCACTTTACGGAAGCTCGCTCAAAGGCGGCTATCTCAATTTCAGGAAAGACGATTTCAAGTATGCCGGTATGGACCACGAGCTCAGAAAGGTCTTCATGGCGCCCGCCGTGCTGCTTGCTGTTTTAATCCTGTTATTTATCTATAACAACGCGTCCAGATATCTGGAGCTTAAAAAAGAGGTAAATATCCTGGAGACGCAAATTTCCGAGGTCGTAAAGGAAACGTTTCCCGATGTAAAAGTAATTCCGAGACCCGTTGAGTATATGGAATCGAAAGTCTCGGAACTCAGAGAAAAACTGAATATGATTGAAGGCGTCCAGGGCGCGAGCACTCCCCTCGAAGTACTCAGGAACATTTCCACCATGCTGCCCGAGAGCATGAAGGTTACCCTAAACGACGTCAGGTTCGAGAACGGCAATAATGTCAAGATACAAGGGGTTTGTGATTCGTATCAGGAAGTAACCGAGATAGAGGAAGCGCTTTCCAAGTCGGAAATTTTTGAAACCGTAACCAGGAATCAGACCGGTAACACGGTTAACGGAAAAACGAAATTTGAGATATCGCTGGTGCTAAAACCACAGGTATAAGATGGACATCAACAGTTTGATCGAGAGCGTACGAAAAGTACTGAGAGAGGCCCGGGAAAAACTGACGCGCCTTTCGTCTACGGAGCGGGACAGGAGAGCAATCAAGATAGGGGCCGCGGGTCTTTGTCTGCTGATTCTGTACCTGTTTCTGCATTCCTTCACTTCGGGCGCAGAGCGGCTTGAAAAAAGGGCAATACAGCTTCATGCGGACCTGGCCAGAATTGAAAACCTGAGAGACGAGTACCGGAATTCGAAAGAGAGGATAATTGAGATATCATCCCGGATAAAGGAGGAGGGCGAGCCGCTCATATCGGTGGTTGAGCAGATACTTGTGGACGAGAACATTGAGAGAAAGAACTTTTCAATCAAGGATATGAATTTGAGAACATCCGCATCCGAAGATTTCTATGAAGAGAGAAGTGTGGACGTTGAATTAAAAAACCTGTCTCTGAATAATCTGGTCGATATTCTATATAAGATCCAGAACGCCCAGTCTTTTCTTAAAGTTTCGAATTTAAACATAAGCACCAAATTCGATAAATCGGACTCTATGACGGTAAAGCTTCGGGTGTCTACGTTTGAATTCAAAGAGGTAAGCTGAAAATGAAGGACAGAATTAAAAAATTCAAGCATATTAAGCCCCTTTCCTACACATTCTTTTTCGTAATTGTGTTTACGGCGTTTCTGTTTGCCACATTTCCGAGAGAGATTATAAAAAACCGCACGATCGCGGAGATTGAAAGAAATACCCCGTTTGAGGCCGATATAGAAAGCGTAAGCGTCTCTCCCCTCCTCAGTATAAATTACAAAGGCGTGAAGCTTTATAAATCCAGGGACCGGTACCTGGAGCTGGATAGTCTGACTGTAAGCCCTTCAGTGCTTTCGTTTATTACGGGTTCTCCAAAATTTCCTTTCAGCGCCGAGCTTCTGGGAGGAGAAGTGAAGGGAAGTTTCGTTTTTAACAAGGCGAAGAACGGTGTAAAGAAAGTAGACGCGACTGTGAAAAACGTCTCCATTGACTCGATCCCGGCTCTCCTGTCTAATGATCCTCAAGGGGCTCTGTCCATCGGCGGCACAATGCAGGGAGAGCTCTATGCTCAGTTCGAGCCCCAGGCTCAGGGAAAATTTCAGTTCGAAATAAACGGTCTCAACTTGTATAACGTGAAAGTAAAGGGTTTCACGCTCCCCGGATTCAATGATTTGAAGTCGGTATTCAAAGGAAATTTCGAGGGGAAAACGACGGAAATAGAGGAGTTCAACGTCAAGGGCGACGATATTGATGTGCAAATTACGGGCACTGCCCCGCTTCTTTGGGAAATACCCAGCGGCGGCGTTATTAACCTCGGATACCGGATTCAGATGAAAGGGGCTCAGATGGCCCGGTACAAGGGGATTCTGGAGCCTTACCTCGCGACTCTCCAGGACGGAAGCCTCGGAGGGAAAATCCTGGGAACTGTCAAAAATCCGAGATTCGAAAAGGGGTCTGTAAAAAGGTTTTAACAAACTTTAACCCGTTTCCTCCAAAGCGGATTCCGACTCGGGTGTTCAAGTATATAAAGACATAACAATGAATGAAGAGGAACTGGAAAAGCAGCTCTTGAACGAAGGATTTTCGGGCATTTTCGTCCATCGGGACAGCCCCGGCGCCTTCTACCCTGATCATACCCACCCGGGCATAACGGCTCACATGGTGCTGGACGGGGAAATCACAGTAACTTCCGAGGGTGAAACACGCACATACGCGACGGGGGACAGATTCGATGTGCCGGCGGGTTCGGTCCATTCGGCAAAGATAGGCCCTCGGGGCTGCAGATACATGATCGGGGAAAAATAGTCACCCGGCGTGAGATCCCATACCCCTAGTACGGATTTATCATCCGCTTGTATTACCCGAGGCAATAATATAAAGCTCGCTTCTTAAAATACCGCCCCCCGCTCTTCCCGATTAAACAACCAAGTGTTCGATAGCGGACGGTTTCTGCTTTCCGCTGTATTTACAGAAACTATTTCATTAAATTCGGGACAGGGGTTAATTCATCTGCGGGAGTGTGCTTGTAGGGATTCCGGTGGGGATTTTCATATGGTTGTGATAAGCTTCTCTGATGGAGGTATTCAATATGAGGGCGTTAACTATATCTTTATTTATAGCTTCGGTTTTGGCTGCTCCGGTTTTTTTATTTCTTTCTTCCAGTGTCCTTGGCGAAACGAAAGATGATAACACGGATGAGAAAATGGAAATCCAGGGGCTGGGTTTTGATCAGCTCACTCAGACTCCGGTAGTGCTTCTTTCCGACCAAAAAGGGGAAAGAATCGTTCCGATCTGGATTGGACTCTGTGAGGCGAGGTCTATAGAGATAGGAATTTCGGGAATGATACCGCCCCGTCCGCTCACTTACGATATGGTGGCCGCGCTGATCAGGACCATGAAGGGGAATATAAAGAGAATTGTCATAACCGATCTCCGCGACCAGGTCTATTATGCGCAGATCGAAGTGTCGGTAAACGGCGAGGTCTCCAGGATAGACGCCCGCCCGAGCGACGCCATAGCGCTCGCGTCGAGGATGAATTCCCCGATTTTCGTAAAAAAATCCGTGCTTGAAAAGGCCGCTTTACTGGATTCGGACGTCGAGCGGAGGGAATTATAGAATGCATTGCATTACGCCCTCTCGGATTTTTTCTGTTTTTGGGCTCTCTTACTTACACTCCGCCTGCATTTGACATATATTTACCCTGTTGCTATCATTGTCCTCAAACCGCTTCGTTAAATAAAGCATGGGCTCCTCGGACAATCTCGAAAAACTAAGAAAGAAAATCGATACTCTCGACCGTGAGATACTTGAACTGCTGAACGAACGCGCTAAAGTCGCGCTTGGAATAAGGGAGCTTAAGAAGGAAAATCTGGTAGGCGTTTACGACCCTGCTCGTGAAAGGGAGATCGAAAGAAAGCTGACGGATATTAATACGGGCCCCCTGTCGCATGATTCCGTAGTCAGCGTGTACAGGGAAATCATCTCCGCCTGCCGCGCGCTCCAGCATCCCCTCAAGATAGCTTATCTGGGGCCTGAAGGAAGTTTTTCTCATCAGGCGGCGTTTCATGAATTCGGCGGTTCCTCGGAGCTTCTCCCGCAGGGAAGCTTCAAAGAAGTATTTGAGGAAGTGGAAAACGGCAGGGCTTCTTTGGGAATCGTGCCCGTTGAAAATTCCATCGAGGGCTCTGTAGGGATAGTGCTCGATTTACTTTCCGCCTCGCCTCTTACCGTTTCTTCCGAGCTCTTCGAGAGAATAAATCATTTTTTTCTGTCCAAAACGGGAGACATTCGGGATATCAAGATCGTCGCTTCTCACCCGCAGGCGCTTGCTCAGTGCGGGAAGTGGCTGAATAAGAGTTTGAGAGATATTGAGTTCAGGGAGACCGCGAGCACTGCCGAGGCGGCGAGACTCGCGTCACGGGACAAGAGGATAGGTGCAGTTGCCAGTGAGCATTCCGCTGCGATATATAATTTAAAGACGGTTGAAAAAAATATTCAGGACAACAATTGGAACACCACGAGATTCCTTGTAATTGGAAACAGGAAGAGCGAGCGGACGGGTGAGGACAGGACTTCGATCGTCTTTTCGTTAAAGGATAAGCCGGGGGAGCTTCAGAAATCATTTTTTCAGCCTTTTGCCCTGGCCGGGATAAATCTTACGAAGATCGAGTCCAGGCCCTCGAAGGAGAGGCCCTGGGAATACCTGTTTTTCGTCGATTTCGAAGGACACAGAGGGGACAGGGTCGTAAAGAGCCTGCTTGCGAAGGTGGCAAAGAAATGTGTTTATCTGAAAATATTGGGTTCCTACCCGGTCGGGATAACGGGCGACTGAGCTTTCCGTGATCCGCTTCCGGATTTAAATTTCGGCGGATTACACCTTATATTAATTTTAGTTGAAAAATTGGTTATAAAAAATAAGCGCCGCCTTCCAAACCTGATTCTTAAACGTAAGTAAGTCACAACCTCTATCGATGTTATGTGTCTAACCGGGCAGAGTTATGCTGAACCTGCTTCCCTTCCCCTCTTCGCTTTGAACGTCGATTCTGCCGCCGTGCATTATGACTATATGTTTTACGATACTCAATCCGAGTCCGGTGCCCCCGAGGTTTCTCGACCGGGTCTTGTCCACCCTGTAAAACCGTTCGAATATTCTGGGCAGTTGTTCCTTGGCGATCCCGATGCCCGTATCGTAAATTTCTATCAGTATCCCGGAGTCCGGTTTTGAGATACGGATTCCGACCTTGCCGTTTTCCGGCGTATATTTCACGGCGTTATCGATCAGGTTAATAAACATCTGCTCCAGCAGGAATTTGTTACCCTTAATAATGTTGTCATCCCTTTCCGCGTCGAACGATACTTCGAGACCCTTTTCCGCGGCCTGCGCTCTAAGCGCTTCGAGCGAGGACACTATCACCTCGTTTATATCGATGTCCTCCCAATTACCGTTTGTGTTTTCTCTGGAAAGAGAATCCCCGCTTTCAACCTCGGACAGTACCAGCAGGTCGGATACTATGTTGATCAGCCTGTCGGTATGGCGTTTTATGATACTTAGGAAATGTTTCTGATCCTCGGGGCTTTCATATGCTTCTTCCTCGAGTGTTTCGGTGTATCCTTTTATGGCGGTGAGCGGGGTCCTGAGCTCGTGGGATACATTCGCGATGAAATCAGCCTTGATTTTTTCCAGCCTTTTAAAGTCGGTGATATCAAACATCACAACGATGATTTCCCTCTCCGGGGAATCAAGCGGGATCACGTTTACAAAATAGTGCCTCTCGTCCGGGTAGAGGTAGAAGATTTCCCCGTTGTCGGGCTTCCAGTTTTGCAGGACTCCCTCTACGAGCTTTGTCAGCTCTCTGTTTCTCAATATTTCCCAATAGGGCTTAGCGGTCGGATCGTCCTTCAGGCCGAACATCTTCTTCAGAGCCTTGTTTATAATTATCACATTGCCCCGGTAGGAGACTACCATGACCCCTTCGCTCATTGCGCTCAGCACCGCTTCGAGCTGGTTCTTTTCCCTGGATAGCTGCTTGAAAAGCTCGTTCAGCTTCCTGGCCATCTGGTTCAGCGCAAGGCTGATTTTTGGTATTTCCCCTTTGCTTTTCGTAACCGGAATAGCTACGTTCAAATTCCCCCTGGCAAGCTCCTCGGAGGCGTTGATTATTCCCTTGAGCGAGCTGGTAATGGTTTTGGACATAGCCAGGGAGAGCAGCAGCGCAATCACCGTCAAAAGGGCCCCCAGATAAATTACCTTCCTTTCGATCGGCAACAGGGCGCTTTGAATGAAGCTCAGGGGAAGTGATGTCCGGATAACCGAAATCACGTTACCGCTCTTGTCACTGAAAGCCACGGCAACGTAGAACATCTCCTTCTCCAGGGTCGTGCTGTATCGTACGCTCTCCCCAACATCCTTGTCTATGGCCTCTACTATTTCCGGCCTGTCCGAATGATTCTCCATGTCGTCGGGATTTTTGCCGGAATCTCCCAAAACAACCCCGTTTTTGGCTACTACGGTGATTCTGACCCCGGTCTTGCCGCCCAGCTCGGATACTATTTTCTGTATTTGCTCCTGGTTTTCTTTTTCCAGCAAGGGCTTGAGGACTTCGATTACGAGGTTGGCTGTAGTGAGAAGGCTTTCTTTGGTGAGTGCTTTATCGTAATTTTTCAGCTCCCCTATTACGAGGAACGTGAATAGAAACAATACAAGGAATATGATTAAAAAACTGGAGATGAAATTTTTCCAAAATATGCTCAAGAGTTTCCTACTCTTCTAATTTATATCCTATGCTTCTTACGGTTTTAACCATATTGCCCGCGGCCCCCAGTTTTTCCCTTAGGTTTTTAATATGAACGTCGATTGTCCTGTCGTACACCAGTTTATCGTCTCCCCAAAGCCTTTTCTTTTTTAAAAGCTGATCTCTCGTAAAGACCCTGCCCTTACCCTCGGTGAGCACTTCCAGTATCTTGAACTCCGTTGTGGTTAGAAGAACCTTGCCGTCGTTCACGGTAACTTCGTATTTTTCGGTGTTTATAGAGAGCGGGCCGATTTTGATAACGCTATTATCCGAATCCTTAACGCCGGTCCTTCTCAGTACGGTTTTTACCCTGGCTACCAGCTCCCGCGGGCTGAAGGGCTTCACTATGTAGTCGTCGGCTCCGAGTTCGAGTCCCACCACCACATCCGCCTCACTTGCTTTTGCGGTCAGCATGATTATAGGCACCTGCGACGTGCTCGTCTTGTTTTTCAATATTCTGCAGATCTCCAGACCGTCTATGCCGGGAAGCATTATGTCGAGTACCGCGAGGTCAGGGGCCACTGATTCTATGTAGGAAAGAAAGTCCCTGCCGTTGTGAAACTCCTTTACCTTAAATCCCTCTCTTTTGAGGTGATGACCCACAAGCTTGACGATGTCTTCCTCATCATCGACTATTGTGATTAATTTTTCCGTCATACGCCCAACCTTTTGAAAAGTTTACCTATAATGTAATTCATAGGTCCAGTCTTGCAATAACGTCCGCCTGCGCTTAATCGAATCTTAACATCAATTTCACATCAAATTAACGGCCCTCTTTTATATTCTTCGCACAAATCTACTTTTAAAGGAGGAAAGTCGAGAGATGAAAGCGCTATTGAAATTGCTTTTAATTGCAGCGGTCGTTTTGCCGTTTTCAGGCATGGACGCCGGGGCGCAGTCGACTAAGCAGGATATCGAGGCTTTAAAGAAGCAGATCGATGCTATACAGCGGCAGAGTCAGCAGCAGATCGAGCAGCTCCAGCGTAAGGTTGAAATGCTAGAGACAGCCAGGGAGGCGGATAAGGAAAGGATAGTTGAAATAGAGGAAGAGAACAGGGACGCCTGGTATCAGAAGTTCATGGCCAAGTACGATAAAGGTCTGACCTTTCAGTCCGATAACGGGAACTTTAAAATGAGGTTCAGGATCAGAGGCCAGTTCAGGCTGACCGTAGAAGATGAGGATGACAGGGATCCTGAAACAAGTACTAATTTCGAGGTAAGAAGGCTCAGGTTTATATGGGACGGACACGCGTTTAAACCATGGTTCCTTTACTACGTTCAGTTTGGGGTTGAGGGTTCCGCATCCCTGAGAGATATGTACTTCACAGTCGCGTATGATAATAATATCGCTCCGAGGGTAGGCCAGTTCAAGGTTCCCTTCGGCAGGGATGAACTAAATTCATCTTCCGCCCTTCAGTTTGTCGACAGGTCTATCATAAACGATGAGTTCGGCCTGGGAAGAGACCGCGGCGCCGTATTATTGGGCGGGTTCGGACCGCAGTACAACTTCTCGTATTCAGGCGGTGTGTTCAACGGCGACGGCAGAAACGGCTTCAGTAATGACAGCAACCTTCTCTACGCGGGAAGGCTCCAGTTCGGCTGGGGCGGAGAAGGTAAAAAATTCAAGGCCAATAGTTCATACGCTACCGGCGAAGCTTATGAGATCGTTCCGAATTTTGCCAAGTCACCGACGATTACGATCGGCGGCGGCGCAGCCGTGCTGCCCGGACTCAACTGCGATAGAAAATCGCCGGATAACGACACATGTGACAGGATGGCTGAGCTGGGTTTGATCAGAGCCGATTATATAACAGCAACTGGCGACATAAACTTCAAAATGCCCGTATTCAACGTACAGGGCTCGTACTACGGCAGGTGGATAGACCCGGATCAGACAGGAATCGCTCAGGACACTGCCTATGACCAGGGCTTCAACGCCCAGGCGGGTGTTTTCGTACTGCCCAGGACGGTTGAAATCGCCGGAAGATTCTCCTGGATAGACTACGATACTTCGAGCGGCGTTCTTCCTCCGGATGTCGGAAGCGTGAGAGATACGAAATGGGCTGTTACTCCCGGCCTCAATTACTACATTTCCCATGACCACAGATGGAAGATACAGCTTGATTATTCGTTTATAAGAAATGAGTTTACCGAGGGAGCGCCTGATGTAGATGAAAATCAATTCAGGGCCCAGTTGCAGGCCTACTTCTAGGAAAGTCGGCTCTGAAGTGCATTTTGTTATGAGTTAGATTAAATAAGATCATCTCCCTTTTATTCCGGCTCCGAAACCTCCGAAACCCGGCGCTTGAGGTAATCTCGAGCGCCGGGTTTCAATTTATACGCCGGTTGTTTCCCCGATGGCGGTAAAATATAGATATAATTAATCCGCTTATCTCCTTATATATGGTCTAACTCTCAAATTCCGGACTCTGCAATACTGTATTTATTAAAAACACACATTATTAAGGTAAATGCGTTTTCCTTGGTTCTCTTGAAAACGGATGTGTCCGGAGATTGTAATAATGTAGTTGTGGCTGGGTGAGAAAAGCCCGGGTCTGTGAAGATTTGTCTGATGTATTGTTTGGGTTATAACCGCCCCCGCGACAAGTATAGAAATCGGCCTGCCCTTTGCTTCATACGGGAGGGTGCTTTTTTCAATGTCCTTCACTGTTTTTTCTATATCGTAGCTTACCTTATTATGTAGGCTTCTCCGTCCTTGCCTAGCGCGTAAGACGCCCTCGAGTCGTAATCGCGGAGTTAACCTCCAAAACCGCTTTTGCGATGAATTGATGAGGAATCCTATGCAGTTATTCGGGTCGGGACCGAAATCCACAGCGTCACCGGCAGAAATAAGACCGTCGCGAGCTTCCTTTTCCAAATCCGCGTGGAGCGCGTGCCGGTTTGCGTGTATATCGGAGATAACCAAAAATTTTATCTTAAATTAAGGAAATATAGTGACTAATTGATAATTTGGTATAAAATTAGGATTAAGAATGCATTTATGGAGGAGCAAAATCGGATTTGCATTCTTTGATGAAAATTTGCTGTTTTTTCAAATTAGAACTGGATTTTTAAACAAACTGTGATAGAATGTGTAAATCGGAGAGAGAAGTCGAGAGGCTGAGCTATGCAGGTAGAAAAAACCTCTTGACAAAAGATTTTAATTTATATAAAGTAAGCTCAGAACTTTAAAAATAAATCTAAGGAGGTAAGGAGAGATGAGTAAAGCCAAATGGCTTATTTTGTTTTTATTGGCTCTTTCTATGGCCGTCCCGGCGTCTGCAGTCGAGCTCACCTTGGGCGGTTTTCCGAGTTACATGCGTACTAGAGCGCGTTTTATCCAGAACGCTACCTTTATATCTGCATTGACTAGGCAGAACGCACAGGATCTCGGATTTAACGACAATGATGACACCATATTTTTCGCAGATACCACTCTGCGTTTAACCCCTCAGCTTGTGCTCAGTGACGCGGTTACGATCAGGGCGCAGCTTAATGTGTTCGACAACAACATTTGGGGTGGATCGACAACCGAGCTGCTCGGAGGACGTAACACGGTTGTTAATTCAAGTCTATCTTTCAGCGACAGGTTCAGAGGTGCTATACTGACAGGGCCTCTTGCCATAGACGATCCGGGCTTTTTCGATGTAAGAATGCTGCACGCAGACATAGTGCTGCCTCACAACCTCGGATTCCTGAGGGTAGGTCGTCAGCCTTTTGACTGGGGTATTGGTATTCTTGCAAACGGTGGTTGGGATCCTTATTCCGACCTCGGATTCGTGCTTGACAGATTCCTGTATCTTAAATCCTTTGCCGCTGGGCAGTCTTCTATTACCTTCGTATTTGTCTCTGACAGATTCACGCAGGGTAACAGCGTAGTCACGGCACAGGGCGACGGATGGGACGGTGGAGCAGCGGCTCTTATTTTCAACCATCCTAACGTAGGGGGCGTAAACTTAACCCTTGGCGGTTATGTATTCCCTTACATTCACCAGACCAATTTCGCGAGTTTTCCTTTCAACGGGACAGACCCGGGCGTGCCGCCGAACGCAGGCGCCTTCACGTCGGGTGTTACTCTTGACAGGCTGACTCTGTATTCCGGTCTGCTTGATCTTAAGACAGACCTCTGGAGACTCGTTGGAGAAATTCAGGGTTCCTGGGGTGAAATCGCGATTGACGGCGCTCCGGATGTCGATATAGACGCTTCTAACATCATCTGGGCGGCGCGTGCCGAGGTTTATCCGGGCTGGCCGATAAAAATGATAGGGGCAGAGTTCGGTTGGGCGAAAGGTGATGACCTTTCGACTGATGAGATAGAGGGTGGTGTTATATTCTTCAACCCTGCTTATAATCTCGACAATCTCCTTTTCAAACACATTATTCCGAACATTTATCAGGTTGAGAGCAGCGTATTCAACGCGTACTATGCCAGAGCGTGGGGAACGGTTAAGTTGATAGACGAAATTTCCTTCACACCTCAGGTTGTAGTAGCTTTCAACGAAGAAACGGACAATCCGTTCCCGGGCGTTGACAGTATCGATACTTACATGGGAACAGAAGTCGAAGGTACATTGACCTGGCATATACATCCTGGTGTTAGCCTCGATCTTATCGGCGGTGTAGTTTTCACAGGCGACAGCTTGGAGACCTTGCTCGAAGCGCAGGCTCTTAATACGTTGGCTGCGAACGATATCGACCCTGAGAGAGTTAACTATGATGAAACGCCATGGACCGTTCAGGGCAGACTGATGATCTTCAT
Source organism: Deltaproteobacteria bacterium (assembly GCA_040223695.1). Classification (NCBI taxonomy): domain Bacteria; kingdom Pseudomonadati; phylum Myxococcota; class Myxococcia; species Deltaproteobacteria bacterium. The sequence goes on along the minus strand of JAVKFU010000019.1, from coordinate 140,026 downwards.
AGATCAGTTCTTCAAATAGAAATAAAATCATCGTAGTAAGGATGCTCTAGGGCTTCCCTGCTCGGTGTTATAAATTACAGCCCCTTCCCTTGCTTATGTGAGGGAAGGGGTTTTTTTTATTTAAAAATTGTTGTTCAGGATTTTTCTATGGCCCTTCTAATAAGTTTTCTCAATGTTTCAAGTGACTGATTACCGTGGACCGGGAATCTTTCCAGAAACAGCGTGGGAACCCCCAATACGCTGTTTTTCCCGGCTTCTTTTTTGTTTTCCTCTATTCTGTCGTACATGGTTCTGTTTTTAAGACATTCTTCCAGCGCCGTTTTTTCAAGAGACGCTTTTTCACCCACTTGAAGGATAATATTCATATCCCCTATGTTTTGGCCCTTGACGAAGTAGGCTTCGTATATGCCGTGATGAAATTCCCTGAATCGGTTCATTGTCTTGGCGAATTCGGATGCCTCGAGGCTGAGCCTGGAATTGGTTACAAAGCCCGGCAGTTTAACCCCCTCCCCCTCCTCCAGCGCAGTATCCTTGATTATCGCTACTCGTTTGAGGGACTTAATCGACTTCGAGAGCTTTTTACCCTGCGGTGGAAATTCGGGATGAATTTCGACCCCCTTCCAGTCAATCTCAAGATCAAATTCCCGGCTTAGAGCGTCCAGTCTCGTTGCTGTCAGATAACAGAACGGGCAGATATAGTCGTAGAACACGGTTATTTTCATAGTGTAAATAGATTATAGAGTACGTACGTGAAACGGTCAAAGGAGCCCTGCGGTAAAATTGGCTTACTCCCGTGGGGAATCGTATACTCCCGCAGTTTGAGGATATGACGACGAAATCAGACGGACAAGCATTTAACGGCTGCGGCTCTCTGTATTCGACAAAAGAGGGTTAATTAAAAAGGCATCCCTGCGGTCAATGCAATTTGGAGGTATTTATAAAGCGAATCAGTGTTTAAAATGTCTGAATCCGGTAAATACCATAGCCATTCCGTGTTCGTCCGCGGCCTCGATAATATCCTTATCCCGGATTGATCCTCCGGGCTGCACTATGGCCGTGATTCCGGCTTTGGCGGCTTCATCGATTCCATCCCTGAAGGGGAAGAACGCGTCCGATGCCAGGACGGAGCCCTCAGTGGGCAGCATCGCCTTCATCGTCGCGATCTTTACAGAATCCACCCTGCTCATTTGTCCCGCTCCTATACCTACCGTCTGTCCGCTACGGGCAAAAACTATAGCGTTTGATTTCACGTGCTTGCATACCTTCCACGCGAACTTCAGGGCCTCGAGCTCCTCGTCGGTAGGCTGGCGTTTTGTCTCGACCTTCATATCCTTGAAATCATCCTCTATTCCCGAATCCCTATCCTGAATTAGAGCCCCGCCGACAACCTTCTTGAAATCCAGGCCGGGTTTATTATTCGTGGTTAATGGCGGGGTTTTCATTACCCTCAAATTCCCCTTGCTCGAGAGCACGTCAAGCGCCTTTTCCGAATATTCGGGAGCAATTACTACTTCAAGGAACATGCCGGCCAGCTCCGAGGCGGTGACCTCGTCAACTTCCCTATTGAAAGCCACTATCCCTCCGAACGCGCTCACAGGGTCGCAAGCTTTGGCTTTGAGAAACGCCTCCACCAGGCTCTCGTCCGTAGCGACCCCGCATGGGTTGTTGTGTTTTACAATCACGCAGGCCGTTTCCGAAAAATCCTTAACGGCTTCAAGCGCGGCGTCCGTATCGTAAATGTTGTTGAGGGACAGCTCCTTTCCCTGAAGCTGAACGGAATTGGAAATGCACGGTTCCCCTACTTCCGGCAGCACATAAAAAGATCCATCCTGATGGGGGTTCTCACCGTATCTGAGCTTCATCCTTTTTTCGAAATGCAGCGTAATGCTCGGGGGGAATTTGGTCTTTTCATCCTCCGATTCAATAGCGCCCAGGAAGTTCGATATAGCGGCGGCGTAGCGCGCGACATAGGAAAACGCTTTCGCCGCCAGTCTGAAGTTGGTCTCGGGGGATACGGCCCCCTTGTTCTTCTTTAATTCTTTTAGTAAATCCTTGTAATCCTCAGGGCGCGTAACTATCGTAACGAATTGATAATTTTTAGCCGCCGCCCTCAGCATTGTCGGACCGCCTATGTCTATATTCTCTATAGCCTCGCCGAGACTTACGCCCTCGTTTTTTATAACCTCCTCGAAGGGGTATAAGTTGACTACCACCATATCTATGGGCTCGATGCCGTTATCGTTCATTTGCTCGATATGGGTTTCATCGTCTCTCAGCGCAAGGATTCCGCCGTGAATTTTCGGATGCAGTGTTTTAACCCGTCCCCCCAGTATTTCGGGAGAGCCCGTGTAGCTGGAAATATCCGTTACCTCCAGCCCCCCGTCTCTAAGGCGCTTTGCGGTCCCTCCGGTGGAGAGGATTTCAATATCGAATTCTCTGAGGCCCTTCGCGAAATTGGTTATGCCTTCCTTATCGGAAACACTGATTATTGCTCTTCTAATTTTATTCATCATGCGGCTCCTTGATAGAGATAATTGTTTGAAAACAAGGCTTATATGCTTAAGCGAGTTTTGGAATGTCGAAGTTCCGACCTAATTATAAAAACATTATTTTAGCGGAATGGCCGGAAATTCCAATAGAAGGGTGTTAAAGAGCGGTGTTTAATCAAAACCGGACTGCCGATAACCATTCCGGCTTTTGCGAATTTCACTGTTCTTACGTATAATTTCCAGTATTAACTTGAGTTGTTTTTAGTACAAAATTCAATATTAACAACTAGTTTAATCAGGTTAGCTTCAAGTTCGGGAGACCAATATATGAGGAACCAGAGGGTACTGAATTTCAGAGTCGGTTTGTTTGTGCTTATTACATTAAGCCTTTTTATTCTGATTGCTTTTCTTCTGTTCGGAGAGCAGCGTTTCTTTGAAAAGAGTTACACGCTTACCACGTCTTTTAAAAATACGGCGGGCCTGATAAAGGGCGCCGCTGTCAGGCTCTCCGGAGTACGCATAGGCGCTGTAACAAATATAGACTTCGCTCAACACCCCGTAGGGGACAAAACAATCAACGTTGTAATGAAAGTTAATAAAGAAGGTATGGAGAGGCTCAATCCCGACGCCAGGGCTACAATAAAAACCGAGGGTCTTCTCGGGGATAAATACGTTGAGATAGTACCCGGGGAAGAGCCGCCTCTGGCGAGGCTTCCCGACACACTGGCTATTGAAAGCCAGACCCCGGTAGAGTTCACGAGCATCATAGGACAGTCGGGTGATTTGCTTGCGAATATAATAAGTATTTCCGAAAGCCTCGATAAGATTGTAAAGGGCTTCGGCGAAGATGAAAACATTAAAAACATTAGCAAAACAATCGCCTCCGTAAAGGCGAGCTCGGAAGCTATTCAGGAGAATCTGGAAGCTATAAAGAAAAGTAACGGCATTTTAAACACTATGATCTACGGGCCAAAGGACCGGTCTGGAAAGAAAATCGACGAGAATACCCTGGTCAAGCTTAATAAGACAATTGCGAAACTCGATCGGGTGCTCAACCAGATTAATGACGGGGACGGTACGCTTCATTCCCTGATTTATGATGACAAGCTGTCAAATGACATCGACGACACAATGGCTAATATTAAAACCGCATCCGCCAAGCTGAACGGCGAGAACGGGGTACTGACAGAGCTTCAGGAAACGATGTCCAATTTCAGGGAGGTATCCGAAATGCTGAGAGGGGGCGAGGGTACGCTGGGCGCTCTGTTGATCGATCCGAGCGTATACGACAGTCTGAAGGGAATACTCGGCGAAGCGGACCGGAGCAAATTCGTAAGGGCCGCCGTCAGGTATCTGATCGACCAGGAAAAAGCCGAACAATCCGAGGAGAGCGGCAACTGAGGCTCAGGTGCAATAGCGCGACTCCGGAACAATAATGTGAAGCTTGGAAATAGGGCCTCGGAACAATTTGAATCTAAACGTTCTCTAATATTATCCGGGGTCTTAATATATTATTCCGGAAGCTCTGACCAGACACCCCCGTCGCAGAATACATCTATAGTTCCGGTTTCAAACCTTTCGAGCTCGGCCTCGTTAATATATGAGACGCAGGATCTAACAGAGCGGCTGCTCCCCAAGAGGGTCGGGCCTACCCAAAGCTGCTCGCTCTCCGTGTTAAGACCGGACTGTTGATCGGGTCCGTGCCCGGCGCATGGGTTATCAGCGCCGTTATAAACACCCGGCGTCCCAATGGTGCATTGCACAAATTCAAACCCCGCCTCTTCACATATAAACAGCTCCGGTTTGGCTATGTAATAAGCGGCATTTATATCGAATGTGTCCATTCCGTTTAGGTTGAGACCCTCCTCCAGGTCATTCATTCTATCTTGGGATGCCCGGGAAAGGAGTTTGGCCCTTGCGCCGCACTCAGGCTCAAGGAGAGAATCAATCTGTTCTCTCGTGTAAAGCGTGCTTGAGGAAAGGGAGAATGTAATAAATGTGACAGGAATGTCTGATTGCTCTAATACGATTTGTGCAGCGCGGAGGTCTTGCTGAACGTTAAAATCGGTGAATATTACGTCCGAGAACGGATACTTGAGCACCTCCCCGGGCGCTCGTCCCGCGAGATACACCATTTCTTTTATGTTCTTCAATGTTTCAGGGAAGTTTAGAACCAGGCACGCTATGTCTGTAAGGGGGCCGATTGCGAGGATTGTTATCTTCTGATTACTTTCTGTTAACAGGTTAGCCAGAGCCAGAACCCCCTCGTTTACACATAGGTCATCCAGAGTTTCAGGGGGCCCGGGACTACCTGTCCACATGACGGAGTCAGGCGTCGGGAGGGGTTCGACCGCCCCGCTAAGTATGGGGCCGTTCCAGAAACCGGGAGTGACATTAAACGTTTCTATAGCAGCGAATATTTCAGCGGGCTGTATATCGTTTCCCCTGACTACCGCCGCGCCCAACACCTCGGCATCGGCATAAGTGCTTATAAGTTCAACGGCATACGGGTCGTCAGTGTCCGCCGGTCCGGCGCGCCAGCCGCCGACAAGCCCCGCGGCAATGTCCGTAGAAATGAATATTCTCGTTTTATTGTCCTGCCCGTTTGAATTATTTGAGCACGAGTACAGCAAAAAAAAGACCGGAAACGCTAATAAAATAAGTGTAAATGTGATCTTAGGCATAAATTTACTCCCGCTATATAATCTTATTTATTTGTACTCAACCGCATGTGGAAGCGCGGCAATACTCAGGATTCTAACATATGGATTGTTTTCATTCCTCCTCATAGCTATGCTTTTATTTAAAACTGACAGTGCCTGTACGGACACTAAATTCGAAAACAATTTATATGAGGGTGATGGTATTGTGGCTTTAACTAACCGTGAATATTAATAAAGTGTTGGAGCGGGCGACGGGATTCGAACCCGCGACCCCAAGCTTGGGAAGGTAAAACAGCACTTTTTTATAAATCCCTGTAATCACATATCTTATAGAAAAGGCCTTTATTTTCTGACATCTTGAACTATTCGTCATAATAGTTATGTTGGTATTATTTGCTGTACTATAGACACCTTATTGGACACCTCTCCTATTAAAACAATAGACTATATTATCATTGTTCATTACAAACAATTATATGCGACCTCATCACCCTCATGTTTTGAACATAATTCCACAAATTTATATCCATTCTATTCTACTATTGGGAAAACATATAAAAGCTTAAATCGAGTTTAACAAAAGGGGTGCAGTACACTCGCTGAATTGATCCTGTGTTTCGAGTAGCGGTACATCTTGTTCCACTGCGACAGCTTTTATAACATCCTGATATTCACCATGAATCTCTCCCCCAGTTGAAAACATCGGTTATAGTATTGTCTTATGCCAAGAGAGTCGGAAGCTAGAATTATCCAGTAAATATCAATATAAAGAGGTGGTATTGAGACTATCGTTCTTTGCACTGCTTGTATTTTCCTTTTTTTCTCTATCTTTTATGACACTTAAAGACCTCAAGGATGCAGACGAACTTTATGCCCACATACATGAGGTAAATTACAAACAATTTGCGCGCGCGCCAGGGTTTGAAGAAAGAACTCTCGCAATACAACATCGTGAAAGCGGCGGGGATATGTACGTTGATATATATATGAATGAAGTCCTTGAAAAGGTTCTCGAAGCAAACGAGCCTATTGAAGAGTGGCCTGTAGGATCGCTTTTCGTAAAGGAAACATATGCGGATGAAGAATTTGTGCATATAGTAGCAAGCGAAAAACGGGAAGACGGGTGGGTATTCATGCAATGGAGAACTGACGGGGCGGCGGAATTCGCGGGTAAACCTCAAGTCTGTTTGAATTGTCATATGAAAGGAGACGATATGGTACGCGCGTTCAGGTTCCCTCAATATCAGAAATCAAAATGATTAAGAAAGAAAAATAAATCTAAGGAGGTAGTACATCAATGAATAGAATATTAGTGACTGTTTTGGGTTTATTATTAGTAGCTGTAATGGTTTTACCTCAATCTGCGAAAGCAGTTATGGAGTCTGCAAACCAGCCAAACGGCGTGTACTGCGAAATAAATGATGTAAAGCTTTTCGCGCAATCCGGGGAGGACTGTATCAAGGCAGGTGGGACGATAACACATACGGTTACTACAAATGTACAGCCGGTAGAGAAAGCCGGAGATAATCCTAACGAATTGCCTGAAATTCAGAGGGATAAAAATAAGGAGACAGAAACTCCTTAATATAAATACCAACCCGAGCCGGGAGGTGCGTGATAGCACCCTCGGCTCAGCAGATGGAATAAAGGGCCAATACATTGTTCTGTTCAAACATTGTTAATGCAGATCGCTGTCTTCGCTCCCCTAAATAATAAAATGAGAGATTTATGAGGCTTATAACTCTTTTATCAGCAACATCTCTGTGTCTATGCTTATTTATACAGCCGCTCTTGGCAATAACCGGTGAAAATACATATGTATTTGCCGTGTCTGCATGCCCCCCATGGAAAACAAAACTACTAGAAAAGCAGGCTAAGGATGTTGCCTCCGCGTGCAAGAATGACGTCGATGTATTTACTACATCAGTCAAAGAAGCTTTGGATATACCCTCTGAGAATATTTTTACTCTTGTTGATGAGCAAGCGACTTACGACGGTTTACAAAAAGGTTTAAAAGGGTTTGCGGATAAAGTTCCTAAGGGTGCAAGGGTTGTTATGCTCTTTAATATTCACGGAGACCTTACCAACATAAACAGTGGGGATAAACCCGTACAGGATGAGGTCCTCGTTCTCTGGACAGAGGAGAAACCCTTTACCGTGCTAAGCGCGCTTGCGCTAAAACAGTGGATTACGGCTAGTGAGCTTCGGGGCATGATTGACAAGGTGCGTGCGGATGAGATTGTAATTACAGTAGATGCCTGTCACGCTGGAGCAGCTGTGCCCGATATTCTAAAAGACCATGGACGTGATGAGGACTGGCGGGGACGTGAGGCGCTCATGATGTCATCCAAGGCAACCCAGTTTTCTTATTTTACCATGGACGGCTCAAACGGGCTATTCACCTTAAATCTATCCGAGTCTGTAGCCTCAGGCTCGTCTACGCTGCAGGAAGCTTTTGATATGGCGGCAATGGAGACGATGAGCCATATAGATTCAGACAGTTTCCAGAAAAAATGTTCAGAAATGCTTTGGGAGACTCTCCACAAGAGAGAACAATGTGAGCAGACACCCTTTACTTATGATCCTACGGATTTACTCCAGTCAATAAAGCTTAATTCCAAGAGACCGGCAGATAATTTTAAATAAATGAGCGGGTGACGGGATTCGAACCCGCGACCCTAAGCTTGGGAAGCTTATGCTCTAGCCAGCTGAGCTACACCCGCCCTCTCCAAAAAAATCTATTCCATGCTTGGGTAAAAGTCAATAAATTCAGAGCCCGATATTAATAAGTGCGCCTCTTCAGGATATAATTAATTCCGTGAACGAGGGCCGGAAGACAGGACACCTGCTTACGGAAAAAATCAATCCCCGCACGACAGGTCTCGACGGATGTTCTTCTGTAGAGATAGTCGAGTTGATATTGGCAGAGGACAAAACGATTACGGACGCCGTAGAAAGGGAGAAAGATAATATAGCCAGTGCAGTCGAATTAATCGTCGGGAGGCTTGAGCGGGGAGGGCGCTTGATATTTACAGGGGCCGGCACGAGCGGCCGGCTTGGAGTGATGGAAGCTGCCGAATGTCCGCCCACGTTCGGGACAGACCCCTCAATGATCCGGGCCGTTATAGCGGGGGGGGAGAGCGCAATCACGCAGTCGGTGGAAGGCGCCGAGGATTCGAGAGAAGACGCAGTGGAGGCGCTCACGGAACTGGGTCTGAACAAGGGTGATGTGCTGGTCGGTATAGCGGCGAGCGCCGGCACTCCCTTTGTCGAAAGCGCTGTATCCTATGCTAAGAAGAAAGGAGCGGGCGTAGTTCTGGTTACCTGTAATCCGGCGGATAATCCTCTGCCGGACGTTACTATTTCGCTCCTCGTGGGCCCTGAGGTTCTCGTAGGGTCAACAAGAATGAAGGCCGGCACCGCAACCAAGATGGTATTGAATATGCTGACCACGGCCTCTATGGTCAGGCTGGGAAAGACGTACGGGAACCTTATGGTGGACGTGCAGCCCGGATCGGCGAAGCTGAGGGACAGGGCCAAGCGGATAGTGATGCATATAGCTGAGGTGGATGAGGATAGGGCCGAGGAATTTCTCGAAACGTCCGGCTGGGATGTAAAGACGTCTATTGTTATGGCGAAGAAAAGAATAAGCCACGGAAAAGCTAAAGAGCTACTCAGGAAAAATAAAGGATATCTGCGCGAGGCGCTTAAGTAGAGGGTTGAAATTTAATTATTGCCTCTGATTGTACATACACCCGGGTCCCTTTGCCATGGTTCAAATTTTAAACTCACTACAAGCTAAGGAAGAAAAACACGTTGTGGGACTCATGTCCGGCACCTCAGTGGACGGGGTGGATGCCGCGCTCGTGAAAATATACGGAAGCGGGCTTGATACAAGATTGGAGTTAATAAAATTCATCTGTATCCCCTATCAAGACCCGGTTACCCGTAAACTCGATAATTTGAGCCCCCGCTGCTCGCCCGGCGAGCTGTCCGGGCTCAATTTCATTATAGGAGAGGCGTTTGCCCAAGCCGCCCTTACCGTCATAGGTGAAGCGGGGATGAGCGCAGACCGGGTTGACCTGATAGGCTCCCACGGCCAGACGATTTATCATAACCCGCCCTCTTACGGGGAAGGCGTTCCCTCGACAATGCAGATAGGGGAGATCGACGTAATAGCTGAGCTTACGGGTATAACCACTGTCGGGGATTTCAGGACGCGGGATATGGCGGCAGGCGGCGAAGGGGCGCCTTTAGTCCCGTACGCGGATTACCTGCTGTTCATGAAAAGGGGCGGGGTGCGGCTCGCGCAGAACCTGGGCGGCATCGCGAACGTAACCGTTATCCCCGAGCGCGTGGACGACGTTATCGCGTTTGACACGGGACCGGCTAATTCTCTCATGGACAACGTGATAAATCTGGGCACGGGCGGCAGACAGAGATTCGACGCGGACGGAAAATCCGCGTCAGCGGGGAGCGTAAATAAGGAGCTTCTCGGGAATTTGTTGTCCGACCCCTACTTTGCGAAAAATCCTCCAAAATCGACCGGGCAGGAGCTTTTCGGCAGGAAAAAAGCGGAGGAATTGTATCAAATGGTTGAAAGGGGAAGTATTTCTTTGAACGACCTCATGACGACCCTGCTCATGCTGACCGTGGAATCTATATCGTCAGCGTATGAAAGGTTCATTTCCCCCAAATGGAATATAAACGAGATTATATTTAGCGGCGGCGGGTGCGGAAATCCCGTCTTGATGGAGAAATTAAGAGGTAAATTCTCCGGGGTCAAATGCTCGACGACGGATGATTACGGTATTCCGTACGAGGCGAAGGAGGCCGTCGCTTTCGCGATACTGGCGAATGAGCTTATCTCCGGAAACGCTTCGAATCTTCCTTCGGTAACAGGGGCTTCCGGGCCCGTGCCGATGGGGAAAATAGCCCTTGGAAGGTCGGTTTAACGTATCGGCGAACCGGGCGTTAATGTAGTATACGAAAACTCATGGACAGAATAGATATTTCCCGACTCAGCGTGCTGCAAAAGATAGGACAGGTTATTATGCCCAGGCTCGATTTCAGGGAGCCTGATTCGTTAAACCTTGCTAAGAGGCTGGTGCGCGAATTTCAGGTAGGGGGCTTTATTGTATTCGGCGGGGATAGGCGGTCTGTTAAAGAGGCTACCGGGGAACTTCAATCGATTTCCGAAACCCCGCTTCTCTTCGGCTGCGACGCGGAAAGGGGGGTGGGGCAGATCTTGTCCGATATGACCATTTTTCCCTTTACAATGTCCCTTGCGGCCGCAGGGGACGAAGAGCTCGTTTACAGGGAGGCTGCGTACATAGCCTCAGAAATGAAGGAGTGTGGGCTCAATCTTATATTCGCTCCGGTGCTGGACATTAACTCGAACGCTAAAAACCCGATTATCAATATTCGCTCTTTCGGAGATGATCCCGAACTGGTTTCCCGTCTGGGGACGGCTTTTATAAGAGGTTGTCAGGACTCGGGTATTGCGGCCTGCGGTAAACACTTCCCGGGCCACGGGAGGGCCGACATGGATTCGCACGCCGAAATGCCCTTATTGGACCTCACTACGGAGAACTTGACCAATTTCGACTTAATTCCTTTCAGAGCCGCTATCGAATCAAAAGTCGCTTCGATTATGACCGCTCATATCGCGTTGCCCAAAATCGAAAGAGGCGCCATTCCCGCAACCATATCCGATGTGATTATACAGGGAATTCTAAGAAAACAGATGGGTTATGGGGGAGTCGTTATTACCGATTCACTGCATATGTCGGGAATAAATAAGCTCGGGGATGAAATCGACCTTTCACACCTCGCGCTTAAAGCGGGCTGCGACATTATCCTCGACCCCAGGGACCCTTATGCGCTCTTAAGCCGGATTAACGATATGGCATATACGGGAGAGCTGAGCGAGGGGTTGTTGAATGATTCTGCAGGCAGGATTATCTCGCTCAAGAACTCCTGGCTGATCTCTTCACAGGGTGAAAATGCCCCGGCTGCCGGGAAGGCGAATACACTTATCGGGCAGATTGCTGAGCGCTCCGTCTGTCTTGTAAAGGGCGGAAAGCTCGGCTCCGAAAAGGCGGTTGTTTGTCTTTTTGACGTTACCCGATCGTGCAGTGACATTTCACGGGCCTTCACAGTAAGGCTCGCGGAATCGGGAATAGATTTCAGTACCGTGCCGGTTACTCTCACATCCCCTATGGAATCTGTCCGGGAGAATTCAGAATTCGGAGGGGCTATTATTTGTCTCATTTATACGACTGTTGGCGCCTGGAAAAAGCAATTTCAACTACCGGAATTTTTTAGCTTCGTATTGAGTGAGATCGCCTCTTTTAACGCCGAGACAGTCCTTATATCGTTCGGCTCACCATACGTGATACAGGGTATGGGCGGTTTCGACACCGTTATGTGCGCTTTTGATTCGCTGAATCCGTGTCAATCCGCGGCGGCTGATGTTCTTTTGGGGAACAGCGAAGCCGGGGGAAAGCTCCCTGTGCGTATCGGCCTTTACTGACCTATCCCGTTTAATGCTCATCAGGTAAATTACCCCCTAGGTGGAAACTACACTTGGCTCTGCACTATCTTCATTAAGTCCGCTCGACTGGAGCATAGTCGCGCTCTATCTGCTTTTGTCCCTTGCAATAGGCGTCTATTTCACCCGGAGGGCAAGCGGCAGCATGTCCTCTTATTTCGTATCGGGCAGGAATCTCCCCTGGTGGATTCTCGGCACGTCAATGGTGGCAACGACATTCGCCGCCGATACGCCCCTGGCGATTACCGGATGGGTAAGGACCGAGGGCATATGGAAGAACTGGTTCTGGTGGAACTATCTTTTCAGCCACGTCTTCATCGTACTCGTGTTTGCGAGGCTCTGGCGAAGAGCTGAAGTAATTACGGACAACGAGCTCATCGAGATTCGTTACAGCGGAAAGCCTGCCGCATTTTTAAGGGGATTCAAGGCGCTTTATTTTTCGACCCTTTTTAACTTCGTTGTAATGGGCTGGGTCATAAGCGCGATGGCAAAGGTTTTTAAGGTATTTTTCGGCGTCGAGACCCTAGCCGCGGTTATTATCTGTATATCTATTGCGTTTTTCTACACCATGCTGTCGGGTCTCTGGGGCGTGGCGCTGACCGATTTCCTGCAGTATTTTATTGCGCTTTTCGGCACAATAATACTCGCCTGGGTTGTAATAGGCTCGCCGGAAGTAGGCGGGTTGTCGGGCTTTATAGAAAAACTCGGCAATATCGACGAAAAACATATCTCCTTTTTTATGATCCCTGACGGCGGCGAGAGTGTGGCGGACGGTTTCTGGTCCTCGAGCTTTTTCGCCTTCCTGGTTTATATAACAGTCATTTGGTGGTCGTCCCACAATGCGGACGGCGGCGGCTATTTCATACAAAGAATCTGCTCTGCGAAGAACGAGCGTCACGCGGTCCTGGGCACCGCATGGTTTGCTCTGAACCATTATATAATCCGTCTCTGGCCCTGGGTGCTGGTGGCGCTTGCATCTCTGATAATTTATCCCAGGGCGGACGCCGCTATGGGAGACAATGAGGCCATGTATATAGTGGTCATAAGGGACTTTCTGGGGCCGGGGCTTAAAGGCCTTTTATTCGTAAGCTTTCTGGCCGCCTTTATGTCCACGCTTTCAACCCAGCTTAACTGGGGCGCCTCGTACCTAATGAACGACATTTACAGACGGTTTATAAACAAGGGGGCAAGCGAGAAACACTACATACTGGCGTCGCGAGTATGCACCCTGCTGTTAACGGTGCTCGCCGGGTACTTCGCCCTGTATATAAATAATATCGGAAAGGCCTGGATATTTCTCTGGGCTATGAGCGCGGGCGTAGGGCTCGTGCTCGTATTGAGGTGGTTCTGGTGGAGGATAAACGCCTGGTCCGAGATTTCGGCCCTCGCCTCGTCACTCATTACAATTCTCATTCTGGTCATATATACGAAATCAAACGGAGTGCCGCTTGAGTTGAAGCATCAGATTATAGTAATACCGGTATCCATTATTACCTGGCTGCTCGTTACATTTTTAACCGCGCCCGAGCCTCATAGTACGCTTAGCGGCTTTTACAAGAGGGTGCGCCCGTGGGGATGGTGGAAGCCTGTAAGCGAAACAAACAGGGATATAACCCCACCCCGATTCGCCCCGGTGATTATTAACTGGCTGCTTGGAGTCGGCTTTATATTGTTCGGTATGGTAGGGGTGGGGAAGCTGCTCCTGGGTTCAATTTTCCCGGGAGTGATACTGATATCGCTATCCCTGTTGTCTGGGTTCATCGTTTACTCAAGACTGAGAAAAGAGTTAGTCATTTAAAAATGTTACATTATGAGACGCCGGACGACCTTTAAAAATCGCACATTTATGTTATAACTTACTTATATCTCAGAGTCAGGTAATAATCTATGTCGATTAAGATTAAGGTATTAAAACAGCCGGAGCTCACCTGGTATGAAAAGCTCTATCTGCCTCAAATATTCGGGGGACTGATTATAACCCTGAAGCATTTACTGCACTTCAAGCCCGTTACAATCCAGTATCCCGAAGAGGTGAAGGAGCTCCCTCCAAGATACAGGGGGCTTCACATATTGCCGGCTGACGATGAAGGCGAGATCAGGTGCGTGGCCTGCAAGCTCTGCGAGGTCGCCTGTCCCACTCAGGCCATTTCCATAGTAGCGGAGCCCGCGGATGATTACGGAATTGAGAGAAGGCCCAAGGTCTATAACATAGACTTCATGAGATGCGTGTTTTGCGGTTTCTGCGTGGAAGCGTGCCCCTGCGACGCGCTCAGGATGGGCATGAAATACGAACTGTCCTCATACAACAGGGCCGGTCTCGTTCATACGAAAGAAGTATTCTTCGACCCCAATGTGAAAAGCCATGCCCCGAGAGACAATGCCAATTTCCTTTATGAAATGGGTAAAGGGGAGATTCTAGACAAGCCCGAGGAGGTCGAGAAGGTAAAAAAACTCACGGGCACATACACTTCGTCTTAACCGGTTTTCCTTACCAGTAATAATTTGGAGCTTAAGATTTAAAAGGAAAGTTTTTCTCTTACCCAGCAGAACCCGAACGACAAACCGCAGTAAAAATAATAGAAAAGGTGCATGGGCACTGCGAGGAGCGTAAATTGCACCCCTCTTTTTCTAAGGAAAAACCCGTATAGGTCCCGATTGAGAAAGATAATAACGGAGAAGGAGATTAAAATAAAAATAAGTGAAATGATTTCCAGACCGGGTGAGTCGTAAAGACCAAAAAGGCCCGCGAGAACAATCAGGGCGGAAATAATCAGCAAACCCACGAGCAGCGTGCTGATTCTGTCCGAGATACGGAGATTCAGCTCTCCGGGGATCGTTTTACTCTCCACAATGAGTTTTGACCACGGCAGAGCGCGGTTCATTATGTCGGTCCTTATCAGTGAGTACCAGCCCCAGTGCTTTAAATGTTTTACCTGCAGTTCTTTGTCCAAAACAATTTTGTAACCCTTCTCGGACAATCTGTATCCGAATTCTATATCCTCTATCGAGGGTTCTTCAAAACGCTCATTGTCAAAGCCGCCCAGCGTCAAAAAAACCTCACGCCTTACGGCGCCGCACCCCGCCCAGAAGGTTTTTGCGTATCTTTCCGAACGCTGATGTACGTAGTGATGGAGGAGATTTCGGTACTGAGACAGGAAATCGGGAGCCGAAGGCTCATCGTCATATGAGCCGAAGAGAGCGGATATACCGGGATTATCCCTGAAATTTCGAGCCACCCGTTCTACTGTGTCTTTTTTGACGACGACATCCGAGTCTATGAAGAGCAATATCTCCCCAACCGCCTCCTCGGCGCCCCGGTTGCGTGCTGATGCGGGACCCGACCGGCGGGGAAGCTCGATAACCCTCGCCCCGGCCCGTTTGCAGATTTCTGCCGTGCCGTCAGTTGAAGCGTCGTCCGCAACAATAATTTCAAACGACTGATAGGAAGAATCCCCGAGCGCATCGATACACCCGGCAATATATTTACTTCCGTTGTGAACCGGTATTATTACCGATATGAAGGGTTGCTCGTTATTCATGATGAACTGCGTCGGCACCGGGAATTCAATCTTACACGGAATCGCGAGGTCGGGCGGATCCGGCATTCACTACCGATCTGTCTCGGTTGTCGCTAATTTAAAAAACTCCCCTCTTTGTTCCAGAAGATTTTTTTCCTCTCCGATCTCGGACACCTTGCCGTCTCCGAGCACGATTATTTGATCGGCGTTCTTTATCGTGGAAAGTCTGTGCGCAATAATTATTACGGTCCTGTTTCGGCTGAGTTCCGTAATAGCCCTGTGAATAAGCTGCTCCGTTCTCGAATCAAGGGAGCTCGTCGCCTCATCGAGTATCAGTATCTCGGGGTTTTTCAATATCGCCCTGGCAATGGATATCCTCTGCCTCTGTCCCCCCGAAAGCCTTACGCCCCTGTCCCCCAATACCGTATCATAGCCATCGGGCAGCTTGGCGATAAATTCATCGGCCCCCGCTCTTCTGGCGGCTTCCACGATAATACTTTCACTTGCCTCGCCAATAAGTCCGAAAGCGATATTATTTCTTACGCTGTCGTTGAAAATAAAGGTATCCTGACTTACGATACCTATGTTCCGCCTGTATGATTCGGTCCTGTAATCTACAAGCGGCTCCCCGTCAATCAGGATTTTACCCCCCTGAGGATCGTAGAATCTTAACAGGAGGTTAATAACGGTGGATTTGCCCGAGCCTGATTTTCCGACGATCGCCGTCGTTTTTCCTTTCGGTATAAAAAAGCCCGCGTCCCTCAGGGCTAATTTCTCATCGTTATTATAGGAAAAACTGACCGACCTGAATTCTATACCTTCTTTCAGACCTGTATATTCCGTATCCCCGTCGGGAATAACCGGCTTATTATCTAACCGTGTCAGATCGTAGACCGCCTCAAATGCGGGCCATCTGCTGACTATCACTCCCCTCGCCTGATTGATCTGTTTTATCAAAGGCAGAATACGGGCGAGTATGTAGATGAACGGAAGCAGCTGCGTTAAAACCAGTCTGTAATCCATCTGAGAGATCTCGATTGCGATTAAAAATAGTGTTCCTATGGCTACGACCCCTAAGGCCTCCGTAATTACATGGACCATGAAATTCGAAAAATTCACTTTAAGATGATTGGCCGCATGATTTTCAATTTCCCCCCCGATCTTGAGGAATTGCTCCCGCTCCTTTGTAAATGATTTTATGACCTGTATTCCGAGAAGGCTCTCCTGCAGGGTGCTTGTCAAACTTCTCCCGCTTAGTAAGAGTTTCCGGCCTCTTAAGGATAACTTTTTTATGTATAGAGAAACGGCGTAAGCTATGACGGCGGCCAGCAAAATGGTAACTATCGTCAATTTCCATGAGAAAACGACCAGCAGTACGAGGAGTATTAAAAAGGAGATTAAATAATCCAGTATTTCGGTCGTTCGTTTTATTATTTCCTCGACCATAAATGTATTGTGTATTACCTTGTCGACTAGGTCGCCTGTCTTGACGGTGTTGTAAAAACCGATTCCAACGACCATCAGTGTATTTACCACCTGTAACCTCAATTTTGCGATCAGTCTCGCCGTTAACCAGTAGCCCAGATAATGAGAGACGGCCAGGAAGATGTTTTTCAGCAATATTGAGGCAACTACAAAAGCGAGGGAGAGTAAAATTTGTTTTTCAATCGTAAAACCCGAGAATATATCTATTATGTGTTGCAGTATCCGGGGAAGCTGCTCGTAGTTCTGCACCTGCTGTATTCCCGCCAGAAGGGGTACGAGCATACCTATGGATATTCCGTCAAACGCAGACGCAAGCAAAAGCAGCACGAGTAGTAATGCGATATATTTACGATAGGGCTTCAGAAGGTTGAGTAAAAACTCTCTTTTCAGTTTTTTTTCGTTCTTCAAGTTTTGATGTCCGGTCAGATGAATGATTGCCTTTGGTCGAAACTTATTTTACTTGATTTTCAAATGCTATAAAAAGTGCTGTAAGTTGTAAATGTTACATTACGAACAGGATTTAAAAGCAGCTTCCGGCTCTCTTGGTTTTAAAACAGTAGCAAGGGGAACACTCCCGGTGAAGACTATACCCCAGCAGGAAGCAGGAAATAAGCCCTATTTGATGTTCAAAGCCCCGGTCAGTATTTTTGCTTCAATATAACAATTCGGTTGTATATCCAGCCTATTAAAGCTCCTCCTATCGTCCCTGCGGCAAAACCGTAAAGAAAACCGATTATACTTCCCGCAAAGGAAACTCTGTAGCCTATGAAAAACTGGCTTAGCAGCTCCAGATGCGGGCCCATTACGTACTCTCCGGACGGGGAGAGCTGCGGCCCTTTTATCACAAGCCAGTTGGTTGCTATGAATATTACGAGTCCTATTAAAAGTCCGAGAATGAGCCCCAGCATCTTCGCATTTAAAATAGCGACCGCTTCAAGCAGTTTTTGTTCATCCGAACGGTTGTTCATGGGTTAAGCCTTTAAATATAATCGATAAAATTTTTAAATGATGAAAGCTCCCTTTCTTTTTTTACCCTGTATATGAAAAGGCCGGTAAAGAAATTTTTCATATACGCGAAGAGCCATCCAAAAATGAAACCCCATAGAAAGCTGTATGCCAACCCGATAAACGTCCCCTCCAGACTTACCGAGTAGCCGATAAAATACTGGCCGAGCAGTCTCAAGTTCGCTCCTGCGTCAGGCCCGCCTTTTATTATCAGGAAAAGGGTGGCAAGGAAAATCGCGAGACCGCAAACCGTTCCTACCGAAACCGCGAAGGCTCCTTTATCCAGTCTGGCGAAAGCTCTTATTATTGCCTGCTCAACAGGGGACGCGCCCTCCCGGGCTGCGTGTTCGGGCACTATAGGCTGGGTTTGTGAAATTTCCCCGAATTCGTATCGCTCGGGCCGGCTGTCCTCTGATATTTCCTCATGGTACTCCTGATCGGTGTTAATGCTCCAGAGGTCGTAATCAGCGCCCAGAATATTCCGCACCGCCAGCATTGCGGTAAGCATCGAGTGGTCCTGATTGTTATATTTGTGCATTCCGTTACGGCCGACGAGCTGTAAATTATCGATTCCACCGAGGTAGGCTCGTATTACCCTCAGGGATTCCCTGTAAGTGGAGTCATAAACCGGATACGCTTTCGGCATCCTGACGACAGTTCCGTCCACCACCTCGGAAGCTTTCACCAGCCCCACCTTCTCCAGCTCCTCTATTCCCATATTTACCAGGTCCCGGTCGCTCATTGACCAGAGCCCGTCCCCTTCGAAGCAAAAATACTCGAGCCCCAGACAGGTCTTCTCTTTTTCAGGAACCATGTCCTCGCTCCAGTTTTTGAAGTTTTGAATCCTTCCCAGCTTTACTCCCGGGTCGTGGATGTAAATCCAGTTATCGGGGAAAACGACCCGTTTGCTGACTATAACGGAAATAGTGAGGAAATCTCTGTAGCTTAATTGAGAAGCGGCTGTAGATACCTCTTCGGGCGCGGGAGGATCGAGCTTCGCCACAAGCTCTCTGATCGGCATACTGCTTATGAAATGAGAACCTTTGACGACCCGTTTCACTCCGTTCTCATCTACTTCGACCCCGTGAACCTCGCCGTTCTCAATCAATATCCTTCGCACATCGGCGTTTAGCAAAACCTCGCCCCCGTCTTCGGTCACTCTGTCCGCAACCTTTTCCCACATCATCCCCGGTCCGAGCCTCGGATAGTAAAAGCTGTCTATAAGCGTTTTAATTACGTCCTCTTTTTTCTTGCCCTTATCCGCGAGCAAGGCGTTTTTGAGCGCCTGCAATAACGAGAGACCTTTTATCCTCTGCGCGGCCCACTCGGCGCTTATTTCACTGCAGGGGATACCCCATACCTTTTCCGTATAAGTTTTGAAGAACAGTTCGTAGAGACGTCTACCGAAACGGTTCGATACCCATTTATCAAATGTGTCTTCGGGCAGGCTTGGTGAAATTTGCGATTTCAGATAGCTTGTGACAATGAGGATACTGTTCCACAAACCGAGTCCGAACACCGCGTTTGATATACGGAAGGGGTAATAAAAAAATCTGTTATTGTAGTATATCCTGGACAGGCGCTTTCTCTCCAGGAAATCCTCCCCAAGTACCTCTTCCCACATACCCTGGACCTGAGGGACTTTCGTAAAGAATCTATGGCCGCCTATGTCGAACCGGTACCCTCTGTAGTTTACGGTTCTTGCAATGCCTCCGACCGTGTCGTCCTTTTCAAGCACAACGGGCGTCATACCGGCTTTCAAGAGGTCGTAAGCGGCGGTCAAACCGGCGGGTCCGGCCCCGATTATTACGACCTTTTCGTTGTTTTCCGTCTTCTTTAATCCGGATTCAGGTTTCATTTCTTTATACAGGTATCATTTTTATCATCGGCGCAATAGGTACTGCATTACGATCGATTACGCCGATCCAGCTCATATCATTATAAGCAAATCTCAACGTTGTAATTGCTTCGGAATCACGGTCAACTGTATTTTGTCATTAATCCAAACAGTTTCAATTATCTTTATTTTTGGTTTTTATGGAGTTATACCATGGGGTGAGCCTCAAGATTCCCGCAATGGATGATTTTAACTGGCTTCTTTCCGTTACCAGGTGAATTCCGCCCTGTTTCGTGAAAAACTCGGACGTCATGGTTGCCGGATCGACGCCTCTTCCGCCGCTCGTCAGTTTAACTACCCTGTCCCCCGCAAAGGCGACCGTGGCTTTCTTCTCGGCGACTATATAGTCGCCCTGAACGGCATAACTGGCCAAAGCCCCGCCTGTCGTAGGGTGGCCCAGCACCGAAATATAGGGAAGTCCCGCCTCTTTTAATTGTAGTATGGCGGAGATGGTTTTTGCCATCTGATACAAAGCGATCGTCCCTTCCTGCATTCTGGCTCCCCCCGATGCAGTCACGGAAATAAGAGGAAGGTTTTCCTTCACCGCGAAATCGGCTATCAGTTTCATTTTTTCACCGAATACGGCTCCCATCGACCCTCCCATAAACCTGAATTCGCTCACTGCTATCGCGACAGGGATATCGAACATATTCCCGTAGCCTACAACCAGGGAATCCTTTGAATCCGTGCGGTTGAAAGTTTTTTTTCTGGTCTCGCTGTAATCATAAAAATTGAACCGTGAATCGATATCGTCCACGCTGAAATTAGAATGAAGCTCATGGAACGAATCCGTATTAAGCAGAAGGTCAAGATAATCGTGTGACCCGATCGGATTGGGTTTTTCGCAGTACGGGCAGGCGTAAAAATTCTTTTGAAACTCTTCCTTTGCAAAGTGTCTGCGGCATCCGGGCCTTACTATTTTTCCCTCCGCATCCTTTTCATCGTTGCAGAAGTGAGGCTCGGCGCCGTAGAGGGCTAACTGCATATGGGATACTTCGGGCGTGGGCGTCCTGCCGAACGAGTAGTGCGGCAGCCAGCTTTTTATTTTCTTTGCAATCGCCTGATAGGTATGCTCGCCCTTCTCTACCTCACCGCATTGCTGTATCCTGTCTACAAGGTTTTTCTGAAGGTATTTTATGTCCGTTTTTTCAAGTTCTTCGGTAGCCGTCAATATTGTTTTTTCTATATTGCCCAGAATCTTCTTTTTATAGTCGGAGTTATCCAGTGCCGGCTCCTTAATTACCTTATCCACTATTCCGTATTTCAGCATATACTCGGAGGTCGGCTGCAGAACCTCAAGCGCTTCTTCTATATTCTCGGCGCTCCGAAATAGTATGGCGGAGCATCCTTCGGCGGTTATAACCGAATATTCTGCGCGCGAGAGCATATATCTTCTGTGCGCGAGCTGAAGCGCGATCGCTCCACCGCTGCCACCGCTGCCAAGGACTATTGATATGGATTTGGTCTTGAGTGAAATCATTTTAGCCTGGCAATTGGAAATCAGCCACGACTGCAGTTTGCCCGCTGAGTACTCGAAAGGGTCTCCTCCGATTGTGTCCACATATGTGTGGAGCATCAGGCCGTTCTCCTCGGCGTAGTTCATCATATTGTAAGCCAGTGCGTACCCGTCGGCTTTAACCAGTCCGTAGTTGAGTCTTGTGCGCTCCTCGTCGCTTGAGGGCATCAGCTGAGCGATGACCGCGACCTTTTTATTGTTTTTCTTAAATACAGCTGTGCCTACAATTACGGCGGGATCATCGACGATATCAATTATTTGTCCGGAAGGGGCGCTTATACTGGTAGGGAAATCCTCCAGTTCGCCGTACGATACGAAATCTTTATATAAAGAATCGATTATTTGCCTGGATTTTATCTTATCGTAGGACCTTGATTGTTCATGTATTGAACTCAGCTTGGAAGGTCGGCTCATTTGTTATTTTCTCCGTGCTTTTTGAATCATTTGAGCTGTATTTTATAATAAACCGAATTATTATAACCACATAACAGGCTAGATGATATATAGAGGACCTGGAGAATTTTCCAGGCTTAAATTCCATATATCCTCTTTTCAAGGGTTTAAGGCGGGATTCTTTACAGCCTCTGAAGCCTTAAGATACAGCCGGAAGCACCTTCTCAATAAAAAGTTTCATTGACCTCATCGCTTCATCATGGCTGATTCCCGGGAATTTAAACCGGCATATCAGATTATTGACAGGGAGTTCGTCCATGTACCTTTTTATGGTGTCGATACATTCCTCCGGTGTGCCGATTATGGACTGTTCCCTCGCTATATCATACAAAACAGGGTCGTCCGGGTCCGAAAGCAAATTGCCCTCCCGGTCCACCATAGAACCCCACGACGCGTATCCCTTTGCCGTATATGTAACGTTCTCCTTTATTTTCTCCCACGCCTTGTCGCTTTTTTGATCCGAAATATATATCTCTCTCACAAGCGGTTTTTCAAAGTCATCGGGATTTTCTCCGTATTCCTCAAGCAGTGAGCTATGGAGGTCGAAGAGATATTTCACAATAGGTATTGTCCCGATTGCGGGTACGAAGAGCGGCGCGCCTATCCTCGCAGCCCTTCTTATGGCAGGTTCGGTAAACGCCCCTATCCAGATAGGTATCGGATTTTGCACCGGTTTCGGCGTGACGTTCGTATTTTCGATTTTATAATACTTTCCTTCCAGGCTGAACGGCTCATCCGCCCAGCTTTTATGGAGTATTTCGATACTTTCCTCCATACGTCCCCTTCTTTCTTTAAGACTCCTGCCGAATGCTGCGAATTCCTCCTGCCGGTATCCGAGACCCAGCCCGAGAATTAAGCGCCCACCTGAAATAAGATCGACGACAGCGGCGTCTTCGGCGACCCTCACAGGGTCATGAAGCGGCATCAGAAGAACTCCGGTGCCGATACGTATTTTCTTTGTCCTGGCAGCGATGGCTGCGGCCGTTACCAAAAGCGAAGGGCAATACCCGTCTTCCAGAAAGTGATGCTCCGTTAGCCAGGCCGAATCGAAACCCATTTCATCTGCAGCGCTGATTTCTTCAAGCATTTCCGCGTATAGCTCTCTGTGAGGCCTTGATTTATGCGGGGGTGACTGAAGACTAAAATAACCTATTCCGAATTTCATCGTTTCTACTCCTGTTTAATAATGCGGTTGAAATTTACCGGTAATATGCTCTGTGCCTTTAAATTCGGCATTGACTATTATAACCTGAAAGGTTCTAAATTGATAAGAACGAAAAAGAAAATGGCCGTATAGGGAATGTTCCCTATCCGGCCATTTGGTTAGCTTTTAAATTCTGATTTTATGCGGTAAAGGACTGCCCGCAGCCGCAGGAACCAGTCGCGTTGGGGTTGTTTATGGAAAAACCGGTTCCGTTGAGACCGTCCTGATAGTCGAGAACGCCGCCCTGGAGGTATGGAAGGCTGAGCTCATCGATAGCAACCTTGACTCCTTCCTGTTCAAAAAGCTTATCCGAATCCTCCATCTCGTCGTCGAATCCCATTTCGTAGGAAAAACCGGAACAGCCGCCGGGTATAACCCTTACTCTGAGAAAGGCATCGGGTATATTCTCTTCAGACAGTAATTTCCTGATCTCTTCAACTGCTTTTGTAGTTACTGTGAACATTAATAACTACCTCCCTTGAAAAAATGTGTTTCCTATTCTTTATTAGTATATGCATTAAAGAATAATATGGCAATTCCCAATAAAAAAACAGCCGAATTCATGATAGCCGACTGCCTGTGCAAGTTCCGGAATTTATCATGTGTTATCGGGTAGTTAGGCGATTTTTCGGAAAGACTTCTCATTTCCGCCCTGGCTTCGACAGCTTTGGGTCTTATCACCTCCCCCGCGAAAACAGCTAACGCCAGCATAACGAACAGGACCGCTATTTTTATTCCGAATAAAAGCCCCGAGCCGCGGTCGCTCAAGTACCAGAGGATAACAGATGAAATTATGGCCAGGCCGCCCGATATATATGCTACGAGGTAGTATTTCGGAAATATATCCGAGACTACGTTTCCCGCGGTTTCCCTGGACAATACCTTAAAAATACTCGGGGCTGCCACGAAAGAGAAAAAGAAAATGCTCCCTATCCAGAAACATATAGACAGATTGTAAATGAATTTCAGCGCCGTATGCATCGTTATTTAAAGCTGCAGTTATAGATAGTGACCTTGCACTGTTTGTTTTCACTCTCCGAGTACGATGCTGTCATTGATTTGTACATCCCTTCGACACTGAGGCGGCTCCCCCCGGGTGTATTTTCGAGCACGCTTTTGTAAACCGGCTCGTTGCAGAAACACTCCAGAATTGTCCCGCTTTTGTTTGTTATCTCCATCGTAAAGCTGCCTTCGGGGGCGTCCGAGCAAATTGAGTGAATTTTTCTCACGCTCGATACTTCCACGGTTGTTTTGACGGTTTTGTTTCCGTAAATATTGTCGGTGGACATGGGGTAATCACTATAGAGTTCGCAAATCTGGTCCAGGGATATCGACTTTGCGGAGTCTCCGTCCTCTGTATAGCCCGGCGTAGTTGTAACGGCATATAAAAAAGCGGCGGCCAGGATCATAAGCGCGGCATTGAAAGAATTTCTGTTCATAAATCCCCTCTTATTATTAGATTTATTCCCGTCAAGTGCTCTAATTATAACACGTAGTAGGTCGAATACGAAAGGTTCAGGCGCTCTTGAGCGCCCGTTGATTCCCAAACGCCGGATACATCATTTTCTTCTTGATATTGGAACATGTCGTAAGGTATAGTGTTTCTTCAACGATGAAGGGCACTTTATTAATAATAGACAAAAGCGAGAATAACGCCGATCTCTTTTACAGGACCCGTTTTTTTGTGCCGGACCCGGTTATATACATAGAGCATAACGGCGAAAAAATACTGGTTTTAAGCGACCTCGAGATTGACAGGGGAAAGAAAGAGGCCGCCGTTGATAAAATCCTTTCCCTTTCCGAGTGCCAGAGAAGGTTGCAGGCACAAAGCAAAAACAAGAAGAAGAGAATAAGGTTAATAGATATTGCGGACCTTTTGCTTAAGGACAAAAAGATTAAAAGGTTAAAAGTCCCCGGAATGTTCCCCTTAAAATATGCCGATGAGTTGAGGAAAAGGGGTTTTACCGTTATCACGGAAGAAAGGGACCCATTCTTCGTGGAAAGGCTCAGGAAAACCCCCCGGGAAGTCGAGCTGATAAAAGACGCGCTCAGAAAAACCGCAAGAGCGATGGATGTGGCAATAAAGATGATAGCCTCTTCCGAGATAAGAAAGAAGAAGCTATACCTCGACGGACAGGTGCTAAGCTCCGAAAGGATAAAGGGTGAGATAAACGCGGAGCTTTCCAGGATGGGATTTACCGCGTCCCATACCATAGTCGCCTGCGGTATCCATTCATCGATGCCCCACCACACGGGGGAAGGTCCCCTTTCCGCCGATAAGCCTGTGGTCATTGATATATTTCCCAGATCCCAGAAGAGCGGTTATTTCGGAGACATGACAAGAACCGTAATAAGGGGGGAGCCCTCCGAGAAGCTGGTCAGGATGTATAACACGGTGCTGAAGGGGCAAAAGCTCGCGATCGGCATGATCAGGGACGGCGTAAGGGTGAGGGACGTTCATTCCGCCGTAGTCGATTATTTTAACAACTGCGGTTTTGAGACGGGAAACATCGACGGTAAAAGTCAAGGCTTCATTCACTCAACCGGGCATGGCTTGGGACTCGAGATTCATGAGCCTCCCAGGGTCGGGCTCGGCGATGAAGTGCTCGAAGAGGGCAATGTGGTAACGGTCGAGCCGGGGCTTTATTACGAGAAAACGGGCGGCGTAAGGATTGAAGACGTAGTGCTGGTAGAAAAAAACGGCTGTACTAATTTGACGAAGTATCCGAAGAGGTTAAGAGTCAAGATTTAACGCGCGTCCTGCTTCGTTCAGAAATTCTTATTCCCACCAGATCTCGTATTTACATGATTCGGCGCCCTGGTAGCGGCAAATTGTTTGCATGATTTTTACAGATTCCGCGCCCGCCTTCATGAGTCCGATTTTAAACCACTCTGGAACCGCGTAATTGCAGATTGCGGCCCCTGAAGCCGCGTTTTCATCCGCGTTTTCAAAGAGCTCGACAACAGAGTGTTTTTTTTCGATATCCAGCACATTTACATCCATTACGCCGCTGTCGAAATACCTGCTCCAGAGTGAAGGCGCGTTGTTGAGAACAAATACGGGGTTATTCAGATCCACAAAAATATCGAACATGGGAATAAGGTCTTTTTTCGCTATATATTCCGCAAGCGGTATGACCGAGTTGAAATCGCCGTTGCCGACCGCGAGATCATAGCTCTTTATCAGGCGGTTTAAAAGGGGAGCGGAGTACCAGCCGGTTCTTAAAAAATCCTTTTTGAGTGTCTCCCTGTCTGATGCGGGCAGCTCATTAATTACCTTGTCCCATATATCGTGACCGTATGTTTTTACTATATACTCTCTGATATTGATGAATATTAAGCCCTTTGCGTTACCGGTTTTTAGGTTCATGCGGTTTTCCGCTACCTTGATCAATACTGAGTATTCTTTACATTTCAAATTCCCCGTAGGTTTAATATAGCATGTATTTGTAGCCGTTTCACCCGTGATCATTTGAATTGACAGGGGAGCGATTATGAAAAAATCCTTTGAGGATCTGATAATGCTTTCCAGGCACTTAAGAGGCCGTGAGGGATGACCGTGGGACAGGGAGCAGACGCTTGAAATCCTATGGCCCTATTGATTGAGGCGGCCCGATCAGCGGAGCGGCAACCGGACTTGCAACACCTATAAAAACCACCATTGCGTCTCCGCCCGGGTTCTCCGGAATGGCCAATATTTCAAAGTTGTTTGTAGCCCAGACGTTTCCGGATGGGTCGATTTCCACGGCCGTGCTGCGCGTAAGGCCGTTAAAGAAATAGCCCATGGGAGCTATCGGGTCTCCTGTCTCCAGGCCGGGTGGACAGTTAGATGTATCCTCTCCGCACAAGTATGAAATAGTGCTTCCGTCAAAGTTCGATACCCAGACATTCCCGCCGCCGTCCACAGATATGCCCCACGGCATGAGCAAGCCGCCGCCTTTGAATGACCCTATCTCCGATCCGTCTGACGTTACCTTAATTACCGACGCATCCGGGTTCATGAAGTCCGGGTCAAAAGTGAGTGCTATAAAATCTATCAAATTAGGTACTGAGTTACCGTCGCATGGAGCGGTCACAAAGCCTGAGTTCGCGATCCACACATTTCCGAATCCGTCAGTCGCTATGCCCATCGGCAGTTTGAACCCGGCCTCAGCCGCATCTTCACCTGAAACGTTTAGTATGAGGTTGCCATCGGGATCGAACTTCGCTACATTTGCGCTCTCGTTCCCGGTTACCCATGCATTCCCGTCGACGTCTATTGCAATATCAAACGGCGCGACTACAATTTTCTCATCTGAATCATCCGTCTCTTGTATTACAAAAGCCTGGTCGGGGTCTCCTCCCGGAAACTGCGTTACATGATCTGCGCTACAGCTTGCGATCCAGATGTTACTGTCTTTGTCTGAAACCGTGCCTTGAGGAAAGAAGAGCGTGTTATCGGCCCCTTTAAATCCTCCAATATCTTCGCCAAGCGTATCCGGTGATAGCGGAGTCCCGTTGGGCGAGAACTTCGATACTGATTGAGCACGGGCGTCTGGGTCGAGCGGGCATCCTTCGCCTTGAAAAGCGAAGTTACCTATCCATACGTTCCCGTCAGGATCGAGCGTAATGCCGTAGCCAGCTCCGTAAAGACCGCCGCCCTGATAAGGTGCGCCTGGAGCGTCCTCGCCCGTCGGCGTGAGCCTCAGCACATGGTCGTCTCCGCATGCTACATTAAGTGGATTGTCTTGAAACACAAAGTTATTGGTGATCCATGCGTTACCCTCGGGGTCAAAAGCGACGTTCCCCGGGCCGTTAAACTCCATACCGTTCCCGATGTACCTTACAGCAAGGATCCATGCCGTTATATCCTCCGTCGAATCGAGCGCGGGCCCGTATACCTGCTCCATAAGTGAAAAATCGAATAGCTCATCCACGTTCTGCCACGGGAATAGGGCTATATTATGAGCCGCTTCCAAAGTATCATCGGGCTCATCTCCCCCGGGTGTTGTAGCAAGGTCAAAAAGCTCGTCACACTCATTCCCGGAGCGTACGCAAGCGGCAAGCATATTGGCCAGGGAATTAAATGTCCCCCGCGTCGTAGTGCTGCCGCCGTTTGGAAATGTATTCAGGAAAAAGGTAGTATCGCCAGTGTCGAGCTCAACCAGCTTAGTAAGAATGTCCGCGGCGTTTTGTAGTCCCGGCGAGGGGCCGTCTATTTCGCCGTCCTCAAAAAACTGCGCCATAGCGTAGGCTGTTGCTACGGTAGTCCTCTCGTTTATCACGATTTCGTCCTCAATTGGCTTTCTGCCGAGTACCGTTGCAAGCCTGACGGAATCATTGATAAGAAGCCTTGTCTGCCCTGATAATGCCAGAATAGGGCTTTGTGCGGTTACGTATATTACTGCGTTTTCTTCTGAAGGAAGGTCAAATGATATTTCGAAAAACCCTGTGTCGTCTGTGAGGCCTGTGCCCAGTAACTCCACTCCCCTGGGCGTCCCCGTCGAGAAAAGAGTTACTTCAACCGACTCTATCGGTTCATCACCGCTTAGAACAAAACCGCTTAGTTGTTTTGACTCATTATCTCCTGAGTCGCAGGATATTACAGCAGGTACGCAAGCTAGAAGAACAAACAACAGGGCAAATCTCAGAATTAACCGGTGAAAAGAACCGGACGTAAGAAAAGTGACTACAAGTGTTGGCAGGCTATTTTTAAACACCATCCTCCATCTCCTTTTATTTTGTATAGTTATGAATTGACTTATATAATCTTATCACCAGTTTGAAATATTTGTAGATAAAACTTGACTGTGGAATATACTGAATTGAGGAGATACAATCTCAACACGGTTTTTTGCGTTCGTGCCTTTTTCTGCTAACTTGATTAATATTGAGTCTGAATTACATATCGCATACCCTTCAGATTTAATATTGGCATGTACTCGTACGGTCGTTTAGCTCACCGTAATTTGAATGAAAAACAGGAGCGATTATGAAAAAATCTTTTGATGATCTGGTAAAGCTTTCCAGGCACTTGAGAAGCCCCGAGGGGTGTCCCTGGGACAGGGAGCAGACGCTTGAAACCCTGAGACCCTATATTATCGAGGAGGCTTACGAGGTCGTTCAGGCGATTGAGGCGCGGGATAAAGACGAGCTTATCGAGGAGCTCGGCGATCTCTTCTTCGAGGTGCTTTTCGCGTCTCAGATCGCGGACGAAAGCGGGGAGTTCGATATTTATGAGGTAATCGACAGGCTCCACACTAAGCTCGTAAGAAGGCACCCTCACGTGTTCGGCGAGGATAAAGCGGCAAATGCGGAGGAGGCGGTAAAAACAT
Organism: Deltaproteobacteria bacterium; assembly: GCA_040223695.1. NCBI lineage: Bacteria > Pseudomonadati > Myxococcota > Myxococcia > Deltaproteobacteria bacterium. The sequence goes on along the minus strand of JAVKFU010000019.1, from coordinate 110,929 downwards.
GGCACGCGCAGAAGCTGAAGGAGAAATCGAGAAAGAGAAGGCTTCTCCATATTCCCCGCACAATGCCTTCGCTGCTGAGAGCGCAGAGGGTCGGAGAGAAGGCATCGCAGGTGGGATTTGACTGGAGCGATGCGGGCGAGGTTATTTCCAAAGTGAGAGAAGAGCTTTCTGAGCTTGAGGCGGAGATAAAAAGCGGCGACAGGGAGGGGATAGAAAAAGAGTGGGGCGATCTCATTTTTTCTCTCGTCAATTTGGGCAGGCATTTGAAGATCGACGCCGAGGGGGCCGCTCACAAGGCGATCAACGGGTTCATAGACCGTTTCGGGAGGATCGAGGATAAAGCCGAGGCCCTGGGAAAACAGCTCTCAGAGCTGACGCTCGAAGAAATGGATGAGCTCTGGGAAGAAGTGAAGAGGGAAGATAAATAATAGAGCTGGTAAATCTTATAACATTTCCGTCAACCTGAACCCTGAATCGAGTTCAGGGCAGGCTTGTTTCAGGTTCTCGCCTTTTATTGTCATTTCGAACCCTTCGATAAGCTCAGTATAAACGCCGGGAGAATCTATCTTTTTTTAATATGATAGAAACAGAAGCATAGGGGTTTGGAAAGTAGTATTCTGACGTTTCAAGTATCGTTCCCTATCAGCATCCCCAGCAGTTTCCAGCCGTCATGAATATATATATCTGATTCCGCAGCGGATTTTTCCGTGTACACGAACCTGTCGTTTTTCACGCTTTCGTCTTCTGAGCTGTATATAGCGAACGGCACGGGCTCGTTTACGTGCGTCCTGAGATCAATCGGCGTGGGATGGTCCGACATGACCAAAATTTTGTAATCGCCGAATCTCTTTATCCCTTCCAGAACCGGCCCCACGACGCGGCCGTCGAAGTCTTCGATCGCCTGTATCTTAAGCTCCGCTTTCCCCATATGTCCCGTCTCGTCCGTGGACTCAATATGTATCATCGTGAGATCCACCTCGTCAAGAGAATTGAGCGCGTACTCCACCTTCCCCTCGTAATTGGTATCCAGGTATCCGGTGGCTCCGGGAACGTCTATTACCTTGAGCTTCGCGTAATGCCCTATGCCCTTAACGAGATCCACTGCGGAGATAACTGAGCCCGTCAGGCCGTACAGCTCTTTAAAAGAAGGCATATCGGGGGCTACCCCCTCGCCCCAGAGCCATATGCTCGTAGCGGGGTTTTTCCCTTCCTCTATTCTCTTTTTATTAACCGGGTGGTCCGGCAGAATTTCGCGCGACCTCTCGATCAGCCGGTTAAGCATGTCGGTCCCTTCCCCCGTCGGAACATAAGGGCCTATCTCCTTACCCGAGATGTCGTGCGGCGGGGTCGTGTGGATGTCCCTGTTCCCTCCCGTCCATACGAGCAGGTGGCGGTAGCTTACACCCGGATGGAATGTAAGACCGTCTTCCTCAAGCTCTTTTTTGAGATCGAGTATTATTTCCCTCGCCTCTTCGGTCGATATGTGTCCGGCGCTGTAGTCCTCCATCACGTGGCTCCCGTTTCCGGGAGCGAGAGTTACCAGATTGCACCTGAGCGTCACGTCATTCTCTCCGAGTTTGACGCCTATGCTCGCGGCCTCAAGGGGGGACCTACCCGTGTAGTAAACGTTTGGGTCGTATCCGAGGACTGTCAGATTGCCTACGTCGCTTCCGGGCGGCAGGTTCTCGGGGATTGTTTTCACCATCCCGAATTTAATTGCGGATTTCGCTATTCTGTCCAGATTGGGGGTGTTGGCGGCCTCGAGCGGGGTCTTTCCGTCTAGCTCCGGAAGCCGGTGGTCGGGCATCCCGTCGCCCTGCAGTATCACGTATTTCATGAGGATATGATGTTATATGCTTTTCTGTAATTATCAAGATGAAAACAGTTTGAATAACCATTTTAATTTACGATGCTAAATGGAAATTTGCAGCTAGCGAAGTTGTGAAATTTATATAATACTTAAACGTGATGTATGATTAAAATAAAAACTCAGAACTACAAACTATAGTATTAATAGAGGTGAATATTAATGCCTGAACGGATGCCAATCACACCATCCGTATTAAAATGGGCCCGGGAACGTGCGGGTTACACCGTTGATGACCTATCCAAACACTTCAAGCTCTATTCAGATTGGGAAGTCGGTAATTCCTTTCCTACGTACAGCCAACTTGAATCTCTATCGGATAAATTCAAATGTCCAATGGCGGTATTTTTCTTTCCCGAACCGCCTGAAATTGAACCCTTAGAGAAGTCATTCAGAACATTGCCTGACATTGAATTTGAATATATGCCACGAAGCGTCCGCATGTTACTTAGAAAAGCCAAAGCAATGCAGTTGAATCTTATGGAGTTGAATGACAATGACAATCCATCAGAAAAATATATTATTCGAAATATTCATCTTGACCTGAATCGCCCGATAAGCGAATTGACCTATGAGGTTAGATCATATCTATCAGTGACGCTAAATGACCAGATTTCTTGGAGTGGTGTTGATGAAGCCTTCGAGAAATGGAGAAATGTAATTACGGATCATGGCGTATATGTATTCAAGGATGCTTTCAAAGATAGTGGCTTTTCGGGATTCTGTCTTTATCATGCAGAGTTTCCTATAATTTATATAAATAATACAAATTCTAAAAGTAGACAAATATTCACCCTAATTCATGAACTGACACACCTGTTATTGCACACTAGTGGAATTGATAAGATTAGAGATGATTACATCTATAATCTTCAAAAAGACGCAAAAAGAATTGAAATATTCTGCAATGAATTTACAGCCGCATTTCTTGTTCCAGATTCAGATTTCTTAGAGTCCATACAGGATCTAGAAATAGATGAACGAAGCATATACAAGCTGGCACAAAGATATAACGTCAGCAGAGAGGTTATTCTTCGTAAGTTTCTATCTAAGGATGCAATCACTAAGGAATATTATGAGCAAAAATCAGATGAATGGGCAAAACAAGCTAAAGGAAGGGGCGGCGATGGTGGCGATTATTATTTCACACAAATAGCTTATTTAGGCCCGCACTATATTAATCTAGTACTAAAAAATTATCACCAGAATAAAATTGATGTTGTTCAACTAGGCGAGTATTTGAATATCAAACCAAAATACGTTAGCAAATTCGAAGACAAATTTAATTCTATTAGCAAATTCGAAAGAGATATTTAATGTATATATTTGATACCTCACCCCTAATCGATCTTTTTCGTCATTATTATCCCGATTTATTTCCTACATTGTGGGATAACTTCAATGGGTTAGTAGATAATGGCAGTATTATTTCTACACGCGAAAATCTTAGAGAGATTAATGTTCGTACGGATGATCTTCAAGAATGGGCAAACGATAATGGTAATATCTTTGAGGAAATATCCATAGATGAAGGAAAATTCATTAGGCAGATTTATGGCGTTCCTCTATTTCAACATAACATTCAACAGCAAAAATTACTCAAAGGGGGATTGAACGCTGATCCTTTCGTTATTGCAAAAGCTGCGGTAAGAGGTGCTCATGTTGTAACAGGTGAGGTATTTAAACCTAACTCTGCAAAAATTCCTAATATCTGTCAACATTTTTCTGTGCCTTGCTTAAATTTAAAGCAATTTATGGAACAAGAAGGGTGGAGATTTTAGGGATTGCTCCGTATCGGTTATTTAAATTATAGTTGATTTTAAGTATGTGGGTTATAGCTATAGTCTATATATTTTTTCAAGCCGCCTGATGCTGGGAGAGTTTAACCACCTGCTTCTCGGCATGATAGGAGCTCCTTACGAGAGGGCCCGCTTCTATGTGGGGTATGCCGATGACGTTCTCCCCGTACGCCTTTAACGAGTCGAACTCCATCGGGTGATAGAATTTGGATACCGGAAGGTGGTCTATTGTCGGCTGCAGGTACTGCCCTATGGTGACGATATCACAGCCCGTGTTTTTCAGGTCCTTCAGCGTTTCGATTATCTCGTCCATCTCCTCCCCCAGGCCAAGCATGATTCCCGACTTCGTGAGCATGCCTTCGTGACCGTATTTCTTGCTATCTTCAAGGAGCCTGAGAGACCACTCGTAGTTCGCCTGCGGGCGCACGGATCTTTTCCTCCCGCTCGGCGTAAGCTGCGGGTGGCGGTAGAGCCTCGGAACCGTTTCTATATTGTGGTTGAGCACATCCGGAGCGGCGGCCAGTATTTCATCCAGCGCCTCTCTCTCGCCTTTGAAATCCGGTATGAGCACCTCTATTTTCACCCCGGGGCTGCTGTTTCTTACCTCTCTTATCGTCTCGGCAAAAACACGGGCGCTCTCCAGGTTCCTGTCATCCCTGTTAACAGAGGTTATCACTATGTGGCTTATATAAGCGTTATTTTCCGTGAGACTCCGTACAGCCCTGGCGACCCTCCCGGGCTCGTCCCGGTCGATTTCCCCGCCCTTTCCGGTCTTTACATGGCAGAAGCCGCAGCTCCTCGTACACGTATCGCCCAGGATCATGAACGTTAGAGTCCCGGCTCCCCAGCACTCTCCTATGTTGGGACATTTTGCCTCTTCACAAACCGTGTTGAGGTTGAGCGTCCTCATCAGGTTTTTAAGGTGTTTGTAGTTCGGACCCTGCGGTATTTTGGCCTTTATCCAGCCGGGCTTTCCTGAGTTTCTCATACTCTAGATAGTTTAATCAAAAAGACAGGATTAGCACAATATGTTTAATTCGTCAGTACGTTAGCCGTCCTGTGACGTACCGTGTTCCCGGGTCACTGTGGGGGCAAACGGCGAGGTCTCCTGTTCTTTTTGTCTCTTTTCCTCGGATAATTCCTGCACCCTTGCCTCGAGTTCCTTTATCCTTCTGCTTTTTTGTCTGGATTCAGCGCTCGCTCCTATTGACTGAAGAGCGCCGTAAATTACAGTTACGAGCGCGCCCATAACGAATGCGGCTAGAATAATTACTATGTTTTTGGTTAAGTAAGGACCTATCATATATTTCCATAAGTCCAGTTTAAGTTCGAAATTATAGGTAAAGACACCTTCATTTTGACTATAAAATACTGCAAATAAAACTATTACCAGAACTATGAATAATATTTTAATAAACCGCATTTTTCTCACCTCTCCAATGTTTTTAGTTGTCGGCTAAGCGTTTCATAGGTATCTTGAAGGTACTCCGGCATCACCCTGACATCACCGATAACGGGCATGAAGTTTGTATCCCCGTTCCACCGCGGAACGATATGAAAATGCAGGTGGTCGTCGATGCCGGCCCCCCCGACCTTTCCGAGGTTCATACCGATGTTAAAACCTTCGGGCTTAATGGCTCTAAGTATATCGATACACTTGACGTTGAGATTCATCAGCTCTAGTCTCTCTTCCTGACTGAGCTCGGAAAAATCGTTCGTGTGCTTATAAGGAACTGTCATAAGATGCCCGTTCGAGTAGGGATAACGATTCATTATAATAAAACCCGTCTCACCATTATATAATATGAGATTCTCTTTGTCATTTCCTTCTTTGGGTTTATCGCAAAAAATACATTTCCCTTCTTTCTCCCCCGTTATGTATTCAAGCCTCCAGGGCGCCCAGAGCAGTTTCATATTCAATTTATTATATCAACCAGATAGAAAAGTCCAAAGCTGGATTTTGTCGGGACGCCGGTTAATTGAGGAATACCGATCTTTGCCGAGAGTAAATCCATTAGCGGGGATTTCTTTTTGGGAAAATATTTCAAGCTAGGCTCCCCTTCTATCCCGGCCATGCTGCCCGCAAAATTTATAGCGTCGTTTATAGTTCCCAATTCGTCTACCAGGTTCAGTTCTTTCGCCTGCTCCCCCGAGAATATTTTTCCGTCGGCAATCCTGTCAACCTGTGCCGTACTCAGGTTTCTGGATTCGGCGACTGCGGATTTAAATTGTGAATGTACGTTGTTTATGAGTTCCTGTATGTATTCGCGGTCGGTTTCCGACATATCCCTGAAAGGGGAGCCTATGTCTTTGAATTTACCGCTCTTTATGACTTCGACATCCACCTTGGCCCATTCGAGCAGCTTTTCGTAGCTGGCGAACTGAGCGATTACGCCGATACTCCCCGTGACGGACCCGGGATTGGCGTAAATCTTCTCGGCGGCGCACGCGATGTAGTATCCGCCTGACGCGCCCACGCTTCCGATGCTTGCTACAACAGGCATTTCCCCGCCAAGTTTCAGAAGCTCGCTGTATATTTCCTGGGAAGGCCCCACTGCTCCGCCCGGGGAATTGATTCTGACCACGACCGCTTTTATCTGATCGTCATCTCTTATTTTGGAGATGCTTTCGAGATAGATTTGATCGTCCATGATTACGTCGTCCACTCTCAGGACGGCGACTTTTTCACCGCTTGTCAGGCTGTCGTCGCCCGAAATGAGCAGTCCGCAGCCGAGTCCGGCGATAAAGGTAAAAAACAGAAGCACAAGCGCCACTATCGCAAGTAAAAACCCGCGCACTATCAGACAACCTCGTCGTTATTAATGGATTTTAATTTATCTTTCAGCACGTCACCCAGCTTTGCCGAAGGCTCTCCCTGGGAAGTCATGAAATCCGAAACGCGCTCTTTCTCGAGCCTCTCGTCGTATCTCCGTTTGCTGAGATTCACCTGCCGGCTTCTTTTATCGAAACCCGTTACCTGAGCGGTTATCTCGTCTCCGATATTGAAGCTTTTCGTTATGTCCCTGTCCCTGTCGCCTCTTTCACGGTTAAGCTCGCTTGAGCGGATGTAGCCCTCGATATCATCATCGAGCTGTACTACAATCCCCCTGTCCTTAATCTCTTTTACAGTCCCTGTTGCAACGGATTTGCCGGCTTTGTACTTCTGCTGAACTTCCTCCCAGGGGTCGGCTGTAAGTTGTTTTAATCCGAGCGCGATTCTTTGATTGTTCTCATCGACATTTAAAACTACAACCTCTATCTCGCTTCCCTTTTCAAAAGATTCTTCAGGATTTACCCTTCCCTTCCAGGATATGTTGTCCGGTCTCAGGAGGCCGACTATATTTTCCGAGACCTCCACGAAAAGCCCTTTATCAGTAACATTTCTGATTACGCCTTTTATTCTGGTGCCGGGCGGGTTCTTTTCCTTGAATATCTCCCAGGGGCTCGGTTCGATTTGCTTTAAGCTGAGCGATATTCGTCTGTTCTCAGGGTCCACATCGAGCACAACCGCTTCAAGCGTGCTGTCTACTTTGACCACTTCTTTGGGGTGACGGAATCTTTTAGTCCAGGCGATTTCTGAAACGTGCACGAGTCCTTCGACGCCCGGTTCGAGTTCGACAAATACGCCGAAATCCATCAGGGAAACCGCCCTGCCCCTGATCCGGGAACCAGGTCTGTATTTTTCCCTGACGAAATTCCAGGGATCGGGCATCGTTTCTTTCAGGCTGAGCGTTATTTTTTCCGGCTCTTCAAATTTAATAATTTTTGTCGCTATTTCCTGATCCCTTGCAAGAACATCGCTCGGGTGCGAAACTCTGCCCCACGCGAGCTCGCTTACGGGTATGAATCCCTCTACGCCCCCGATATCTACAAATGCACCCTGGTTAATAATATTGAGAACCCTTCCCGTAACCTCCATTCCTTCTTCGATTTTGGAAAGTGTTTCCTTTTTGAGCACCTCGCGCTCCTCTTCCAGATGCACCCTTCTCGATAGAACAATGTCATTCCCCGTTAGCTTGATTATTCTCGCTTCAAGCGTCTCCCCTGTCAGGCTGTCCAAATCCGGCCTAGGCACTATATCGATCTGGGATCCCGGTATAAAAGCTCTTATCTCGGTTTTATCCCCGATGTCTGCGATTAATCCGCCCTTGACCTTGTGTAGTATTTTGGCTTTTATCAGCTCACCCTTTTCGAAGTGTTCCTGTATTATTTCATCTTCTTTGAGCTTGGCGGCTTTGATTTTCGACAGCCTGGGCAATCCTTCGCTCGCCCAGTTGTCCAGAACGACTTCGACTTCATCCCCGATATTCACATCGAGCTCTTTATTTTTATTGTAAAATTCCTGAACCGGAACGACGCCTTCGGATTTGGATCCGAAATCGATGAATACGTCATCCTGGTCGATCCGGACCACATGACCGGTAAATACGACGCCTTTGTCAGGGACGTTCATGCTCTCGTCAACAAGTTGCGCAAAATTTTTCTCGTCTTCCATAGACCTGCCTTCTTGTACGGTATTATCTATTATAGTAACTGTCGGTTATCACTCTAAGAAGTAGAATTAGGTAGCGCAGATATATTTACTAACCTTGAACTTCTTTAATTATCATGCTTATAACTTCGTCAGCCAATAGATTCGTAGTATCTATTATGACCGCATTCGGTGAGGGATGCAAGGGAGATTCTGACCGTTCCCTGTCCTGTCTGTCTCTGATTTCGAGTTCATTTTTCACTTCACGGATGTCGGATTTACTCCCGGATTCAAGGAGTTGTTTACAGCGCCTTCGCGCCCTCTCGTCGAGGGAGGCCTCAAGGAAGAACTTGAAGTCCGCGTCCGGGAACACATATGTGCCCATATCCCTTCCCTCAGCCACTATGTTCCCGGCTCTGCCTGTATTCCTCTGAAGCTCGACGAGCTTCTCTCTCACTGCCCTCCTGGTAGCTATATCGGAAGAGAGGCGGGAAATCTCCGGGGTTCTGATTTTATCCGTAATATCCTCGCCGTTCAGTATGACCCTGAGATTATCGCCGCGGGTGTTTTCAATTCTTATATCCGTATTTCGGAGAAGGGATTCGAGCCCACTCGCGTCGTTAATATCGACCGCCTTTCTTCTTACCTCGAGCGCGGCGGCGCGGTACATCGCCCCTGTGTCCAGGTACGTATAACCCAGCAGGAGCGCGACCGATTTAGAAACCGTACTTTTTCCGGCGCCGGAAGGGCCGTCTATCGTTATAATCATATCTAGCTTTATTCGAGGCGAATTATTCGGAGGCGCTTCGCTCATTCGCGGTAACTTAATCTCAATTAACTTCTGAGCCGTCCGATTACATCGAAGAATTCGGGGTACGATACCGAAACACTCTCTGCGCCTTCTATTTCGGTTTCTCCCCGGGCGCGTGTCGCGGCCACTGCGACCGCCATCGCGACTCTGTGATCGCCCCAGCTTGAGCAGGCGGCCCCGCTCAGGGATTCCTTTCCGGCTATGGACATGCCGTCCTGAAATTCTTTAACCCCTGCGCCCATTTTGCCCAGCTCCGCGGTCATTGCCTTTATCCTGTCCGTTTCCTTCACCCTGAGCTCGGCCGCGTCTTTGATTACCGTTTCTCCCTCGGCAAAAGAGGCCGCTACCGCGATTACGGGAAGCTCGTCTATTGCTTTGGGTATCATATCGCCCTTGACCTCAACCGAGCGTAGCTCGCTCGACCTGACCAGGATGTCCCCTACGGGCTCTCCCGATTCCTCCTTACTGTGAAGTATTTCTATGTTTCCGCCCATATGCTCCAGTATATCCAGAACCCCCGTTCTAAGGGGGTTTAATCCGACGTTCCTGATCAGGATTTCGCTGCCCGGGTTTATCAGTGCCGCGACTATGAAAAACGCCGCCGAGGAAATATCCGCGGGCACTGAAATGTCTCTCCCTTTAAAATCCTCCTGCCTGTCTATCTTTATGCTCTTTCCGTCTCTGGTTACTTCGGCGCCGAAATAGTTGAGCATCCTTTCGGTATGGTCTCTGGTAGGCTCTGTTTCAATGACCTCCGTTATGCCGTCCGCGTAAAGTCCCGCGAGCAGGAGCGCCGACTTGACCTGAGCACTCGCGACGGGTAATTCGTAAGAGATACCCGTGAGCTTGCCGCCCGTTATTGCAAGGGGCAGCCTGTTGCCGCCCTCTCTCCCCGTAATACTGGCGCCCATTAGTCTCAGAGGGTCCACTACCCTCTTCATGGGCCTTGCCCTCAGATATTTGTCGCCTGTAACGACGGTGAAAAAATCCTGTGCGCACAGGAGCCCGCTCAGTAGCCTCGTAGTCGTTCCCGAATTTCCGGCGTCGATAATATCCTGAGGCTCGTTCAGCCCCGAAAGCCCGTTTCCGTTTATCTCCACATTGCTTCCCCGGATTTTCAGGGGAATTCCGAGCCTGCTCATCGCGTCTGCGGTCGAGATAGTGTCGTCGCAATTAAGAAATCCTGTGACCCTGGATTTGCCTCTGGCCAGTGAGCCTATCATGAGCGACCTGTGAGAGACCGATTTGTCTCCGGGCGGGGTGAATTCCCCTCTGAGCGGGGCGGAATTTCCTTTTATGATCCGTGTGGACATATTGTTCAAGATAATAATACTTTCGGAAGAAATAAAAAAGTATTTTGCCTGATTAACTTCGTGGGTAATATTTTATTTAAGTTTTTGAAACAAGGGAAGGCATAAAATGAAAAGTCTCCTGAAACATATACTCGTCTTAATAATACTGTTCTCAGGATTTCTATGGGTTATGCCAGAGAGCCGGGCGGAATTTTGCGGCAGGTGGAGCGCGGGTGAAAAGACGGGTTCGCTTGACTATACAATGATAGATGAGGCGAGCGGTATTGCCGCATCCTCCATATTTCCGGGGAGGCTTTACCATATTAACGATTCCGGAGGGGGGCCTTATTTCTTTACTACGGATGTACGCGGGAAGAACGCGGGCAAGATAAGAATAAACGGTTTCGATGCACGGAGCAGTGATTTCGAAGACGTTGATGTTGGGGAATGTTTGTCCTCGAAATCGTGCCTTTTCATCGCCGACATCGGTGACAACGGACGGAAGAGAAAATTTACGGAAATCCTGGTTATTCAGGAGCTCGAAAACTACAACGGGTCCGTTACCCCGGTAAAGAGGCTTAAAGTTGTATATCCTGACGGTCCGCGAAATGCCGAGGGGATGGCACTCCATCCGAACGGCGATATTTACATACTCACCAAAGAGGAAGACCTCGACAGATCGGAGGCTTATCCCGCGAGGCTTTACAGGCTCGAAAAAGCTAGATGGGAGAGCGCGGGCGAGGGACCTTTAAAGCTCGACTACGTGGGCGATATAGATTTTACCGTGCTCGGCTCATCCGACTCAGTATACGGCAAAATAGTGTCTTCATTCGACATAGCGCCTGACGGCAAGAGCTTCCTTGTGCTGACCTATGAAAACGCCTACGAGTTCAATATCGACCTTTCCGAGTCCGCGCTCAAGCCTGCGGGAGAAATGAAAAAAGGCATTGATTACAGTGTTATAGAGCTCGATTCCCTCCTCCAGCAGGAGAGTATTACCTATGTGAACGGCGGAAAAGAATTTCTCTACGATACCGAATACCACCTGTTCGGAGCGCCGATTATGAAGGTCAGGTGTCTTAACGGGCAAAAATGACTATCCATTTATAAGAAAAGCGATAATCGCCGGCGTGGTGATTATGGAAATCAGCGTCCCGGCCAGAATAATCGAGGCTACCGTCTGAGAGTCCTGTTTGTATTTTTCTGCCAGTACGAAGTTGAAAATCGCGGGAGGCATGGCGGACTCCAGGATTACGACTTTTGCGGCCACTCCGTCGAGCTTGAAAATAGATACTGCCAGAACTCCCAGACTCACGCCGAAAAAAATTCTCATGGCCCCGATCAGAAAAGATTTATTCACGTCGTTCAGGCTCACTTCGGACAGCTTGTACCCGAGGGCGAATATCATTGTCGGTATGCTCGCCTCTCCGAGCAGGTCGACCGCCCTGAAAACAGGGGTAGGCAGCGTCAGGCCCGATACGCTCAGCAACACACCGGCGATTGCGGAATAGACGAGCGGGAGCTTGAAAATTTCAAGCGGGCTCTCGTCATAATTCAGGATTAAAATGCCGAGCGTATAGTGAAGCATCGTCGTTGACACCATATACAGTATCGCCACATTAAAACCGGTCTCGCCGAATGCGAACAGCACGAGCGGAAGCCCCATATTTCCCGTATTGGCAAAAAGCACCGGGGGCAGATAGACCTTGATGGGTATTTTAAGCGCTCTTATAACGAGAACGCCTAGGATTAAAGACACCCCGATAATAACGCAGACTGAAACGAATACCTTCCCCGCGATGTTTATGTCTATCGGGTCTTTGGAAAGGGATGAAAGAATCAGGGCCGGGGTCGCCAGATAAATTATAAAGTCGTTTACGGATGAGAGGCTTATCTTTTTGCGCCTGCCGAACAAATATCCTATACCGGCAATGAGGAAAACGGGCAGCACTATGTTTATGATCTGATTAACTATGGCTTGCTGTCTCCCTTTTTCAATCCGGGGTTTTGCTTGGAAATGAAATTAGATTTGCATGATTAATGTTGCGGGAAATAAGCGCGTGTAAATAAGAGAATAGACGAAAACGGGGAACTGTGGATTCCCCTACCACCTCACTACAGCCGCGCCCCATGTAAACCCGGCGCCGAATACCGAAAACAGTACGTTGTCTCCCTCTTTGATTCTGCCGTTTGTTACGGCTTCATCGAGTGCTATGGGCACAGATGCGGATGAAGTGTTTCCGTACCTGTCCAAATTGCTGAATACCTTCTCCTTCGGCATGCCGAGCCGCTTTCTGACGGCTTCGAGTATTCTGTAATTTGCCTGATGGGGGATGAAAAGATCGATTTCGTCGGTCGTAAGATCCGCTTTTTTAATCGCTTCCAGCGAAGAAGACTCAATAGCTTTTACCGCTTCCTTAAAAACCTCTTTGCCTTCCATCTTTAAATAATGGCACTTGTTCTTCACGCTCTCCTCCGAGGCCGGCATTCGGGAGCCTCCGCCGGGCATGTAAAGCAAGTCTCCGAAATCACCGTTGGATCCGAGACAGCAGGAAAGAATACCGGGTCTGTCGGAGTGTGAGATCACGGCTGCCCCGGCGCCGTCGCCGAACAGTATGCAAGTCGTTCTGTCCTCAAAATCCATAATTTTGGAAAGAGTCTCGGCTCCCACTATAAGAAGCTTCTTCGCGCCGCCTCCGTCGATAATGCCCTTGCCCGCCTGTAGAGCGAACAGGAACCCCGAGCACCCTGCGAGCACATCGAAACCGAAGGCATTTTTCGCGCCGAGACGGCTTTGAAGAACGCACGCTGTGGAGGGAAACATGTAATCGGGCGATATGGTGCCCACTATGATTCCGTCAAGCTCCTCCGCTTCGACAGAGGCGCTTTTAAGGGCTTTGATCGCGGCTTCATAGGCTATATCGGATGTCGCGACATCCGGCTCGGCTACCCTTCTTTCGCGTATCCCGGTCCTCGTTTGAATCCACTCGTCCGAGGTATCGACAATTCTCTCCAGATCAAAGTTGGTTAAGACTTTGTCGGGTGCCGCCGAACCAGTTCCTAAGAACCTTACAAAACTCAATTTTATCTCTACTCCTTATCGGTACTCGTGGGGGAATAGTATCTGAGAACAAATCTACTTGTCAAACTTCTCTCCCGCCCCGGTCAGCAGCGAAGCGAGCTCTTTTTTTTTGTCACCGCTTATTGTTGTCCTTTTAAGGTGCTTTATAGCTCCGTCGTAAAGAATGATATCAAAGTTGTCCTGATCGACCAGCGTTTCAAGAAGCTCCATTTCTTCTGATGATTCTATATTGAAGAAGTATTCAAAACGAAGCGCAGCACCTGTGCCGGTTTCAAAAATCACATACGCGCCCAGTGTAGGGAATTCCGGTCTTTTTATAAGCTCGAAATCAATGTATATACGGTTTGATTGCTGCAAGATTTTTAAGTCGTCTGCAGCGCTTTTTATTATTAGCGCGGTTTTGTTGCCTACCGATACGAAAACACAGCCCGATTCTATAAGCGAGAGTGAAAGCTCTGTATCGGGATTCAGCTCGGGAAGGTCTATCTTGAGCCCGCTTTTGTTGAACAAGTTTTTAAGCAGTATGGATAGCAAAAAATTCCCCTCCGCGCCTGGTTAATTCTAATATAATCTTAATTTACACAAAAAATAGCCCTTTTCGGTTCCGATGAGGCGAAAAAGCACGGTTTTAGTGGTTTTAAAAATTTTTTCTTGACATGAGCATATAAAATTTATTAGTATCAAGGTATTAATGCCCGATAGATGAAATTATTCTAGGCACATTCAAGAAGCCGGGATTTGAAATTCTGAGCAGGGATTCTTTCGCGGTAATATTTTGAGTGCTTGATAATTTGAAATTGGAGGAAACAAAGAGATGATGTGGACACTCATTATTATAGCTTTGGCTTTTGTAATCTGGCGTTTTATGCAGCCTGCGGTAGATACTCCGGCTGCGGCTACGGAGGCGCCACCACCGCCACCACCACCATCCGAACCCCCTCAGGCTGAATCTACGAGCGGCGGAGGGAGCGGCGAAGCCGATCCGTTTAAGGCTCCGGGCTCATAGTATCATTTTGTAGCTGGTATTTTTAGCTACTCTGAGGGCCCGAAGGGCCGGCAGTATCGTTTAAACGGGTCCGAGTCGTTTTTAAACTATCACTTCTTTTTTGGTTCTGATCAGGAGCCAAAGAAAGAACAACCCCCCTACAGACGCCGTGATAATTCCCACGGGTATCTCTACCGGGGAAATCAGGGTTCTGGACACCGTGTCGGCGGCCGTGAGAAAAGAGGCCCCCAGCAGGAATGAGCACGGAAGAATAATCCTGTTATCCACTCCCAGAATCATCCTGAGTATATGAGGAATGATTAATCCCACGAACCCTATAGGCCCCGTTACGGAGATTACGGCGCTTGCGGCAAGTGAGGTCGCGAAGTAGATTAATTTTTCCATCCTCTTTACATTCACGCCGAGGGACGATGCCACATCGTCCCCAAGCCCGAACAGATTCATATCCTTTGTTATCGACAGTAGAATAATGACTCCGGGCACTACGAATATCAGCGTTTTCCAGACGTCATCGAAACCCACTATATCCAGACTCCCCATAATCCAGCGCATAGTCTGAAGCGACTCCGTAAAACTGGAGAAGAACTGAATAAAGAGCACGAACGCGGAGTAAAGGAAGTTCATTACAACCCCGGCAAGAAGAAGTCTTCCCGTAGCTATTACTCCCCCGACCTTAGATATCGAATATACGAATATCATCGTCAGTAATGAAAACAGAAAGGCCATAATCGAGACCATCGAGAACCCCAGCACGCCCGCTGCCAGTCCCAATCTGATAGCTATAAGGGCCCCCAGAGAAGCCCCTCCCGATATTCCGAGCGTGAAAGGGGAGGCCAGAGGGTTTCTGAATAACGCCTGGAGCGCGGCCCCGGTGATTGCCAGGGTTCCGCCCGCGACAGAAGCCATTAAAACCCTGGGAACCCTGATCTTGAAAAAAATCGTACTGACCAGCTCGTCTCCGCCCATTATCTCGCCGGGGGTCAGCATCCCGTACGTGCCCGTAAATATGCTTACAAGTGATATCAAGGCCCAGAGTATCAGTAACAGAGAGATCGAAATAATAAATTTCTTCTTTGTGCTCATTGTCGTAGGATAAAAAATATGATTTGTATTCCGGCTGAGCGATCAGTCGCTCGGATAGACGAAGACCTTCCCCCCGTCCTTCCTTACCGATACCCGGGTTCCGTAGAGAGAGCTGAGGTTCTCCTGACTGACTACCTCCGCTGTCTGCCCCTGCGTAAACAGCCTGCCGTCTTTTATCATTATTATTTCGTCGAAGTAAAATAAGGCGCTGAAGATATCGTGAGTCGCCGCTACAATGAGGATATTGTTTTCATCCTTGAGCCTCCTCAGGATTTTCATTATTTCGTTTCGGTGTTTTATATCCAGGAAGGTGGCGGGCTCGTCGAGCATCATTACCTCGGGCTCCTGGACGAGCGCGCGTCCTATTGAGGCGAGCTGTCTCTCCCCCGAGGAAATCTCCGTAATCAGGCGGTTTTTCAGATGATTGATTCCGACCTTCTTCAGCGCGGCTTCCGCGATTTCCCTGTCGGCCTCCCTCTCGAAATCGAAGCGGCCTATGTAGGGGGCTCTCCCCATCAGTATCATCTCCATGACGGTGAAGGGGAACGCGAATACGGGGTCCTGCGGTATATATGCGATTCTCTTTGCAATCTCCCTCCGGTCAAGGTTCCGTAACGGTTTATCTTTAAATAGGACGTTACCCTTCCCTGGCTTCAATATTCCCGAAAGGAGCTTGAGCAGGGTTGATTTCCCCGCCCCGTTCGCCCCCAGAATACCGAGCATCTTCCCTTCGCCAAACGACAGGTTTATGTCGCTCAGGACCTCGGAACCGTCGTATGAAAAGCCGAGTTCCTCGCATTCAATTATTGTTGCCATATTTTTCCACTGTTTCTGGATGAAGTATCCGGGTCAGAACCTCTGCGCCCTGAACGATAGTCTGGCTCGGATGAAGGAGCACGGTGCTGGGGAGTATATAAACCTGACCGTTTTGTACGGCTCTTGACTGCCTCAGCTCGCTCCAGGTGTCCAGTATTTCCTTTTCCCTGTCCAGTTGTTCGTGATTGATTTCGATTATCACATCGGGGTCGAACGTCAGTATCGCCTCTTTTGTGATTTTTATTGATAGCCTCGTGTTCTGTACTACATTCTCCCCCCCCGCAAGCTCGATCAGCTCATTAATATAGTTATTTCTTCCGATAACGTATATGTCTTCAAGTGTTCCCGGATTCCTTCCCACTACTAACAAAATACTCTTCCTCGGCAGGTTCCGGGTGTTATTCCCTATTTCGTTCAGTCTGGTTTCGATGTCGGAGGTCACACTCGCCGCCTTCTCCTCTTTACCGAGTACGCCGCCTAAATTTGTAATCGTTTTCAGTATATCGTCAACCGAATTATTGCTGTCCGTAACGAGCGTTTTAAGTCCCAGGTCCCTGATTTTTTTTCCGAATATAGTGTCCTGATCCCTCATGAGCATGACGAGATCGGGTTTGAGCGCTACTATGGCCTCGAAGCTGGGATTCACCCACCCCCCGACCTTGGGTAATTTGTACGCCTCGGGAGGGAAATCCGAATAGATGGTGACGCCTACCACTTTATCGAGCTCTCCGAGGGCGTAAATTATATGGGTCAGGTTCGGGGAAAGAGAGACGATTCTTTCAGGCGTGTCGTCCGGGCGCGCGTTGAGTCCCGTAGAAAACAGCATTAATAAAGTTAATAATATCGTTAAAATTCTTCTGTTCATTTTTTATCCGAGAAACAGTTCGAACTGCATATAGTTCCTTAAATTGAGAACCGAGTCGGTCGGAGGATCGTAGCCCTTCATCAGCTCGGGGTGGATTGTCTTGGCCAGTATTTCAAGGCCGTCCACTATCCTCGGTCCGGGCCTGCTGAAGTAAGAGTTTGCGTCGAAAAGGTATATCTGCCCCTTGTTGGTGGACGGCAGCGAGAACCACTCCTCGTGCGAGGTCAGTGTGTCGATTTCATCTAGCGTTTTTTCTATATCGTAGCCGCACGGCATGATGAACAGCATCTGCGGGGCGAAATTCACGATATCCTTCCATGATACCTTGAACGAGGGCTCGCCCGGCCTGCCTATCCCGCACTCTCCCCCCGCGGTCTCCACCATCTCGGGCACCCAGTGTCCCGCGACATAAGGAGGGTCGAGCCATTCGAGGCAGAATACCCTGGGACGGTCCCTTTCGCCGCTCAGGAGTGACCGGATCTTCTCTATTCTCTGTCGAAGCCTGTCTGTAATTTCCCGCGCGGTGTCAATAGTGCCGGTAGCCTCTCCTATTATGAGAATAGTGTCCAGAATCTCGCTCAGGGTTTTCGGCTCAAGGGTTATAATCTCGGGTTCGTGCCCCAGAGCTTCTGCCGCCTCTGTCACCTCGTTTCCCGAAACCGCGCACACCTCGCATAGCTCCTGAGTCAGGATTATATCGGGGTCGGCTTCCACGAGCGCGTCTTTGTCTATGAGATATGTGCTCTTTCCCTCCCGGGCGTTCGTTGAGACAAGCTCGTCTATTTCCCTGCTCGACAGTTTTTCAGGGTCTATGAAGCTCATAATCACCCTTTTCTTGTCCCGGGCCTCGGGAGGATAATCGCATTCGTGCGTGACGCCTGTGATTTTGTCCCCGAGCCCGAGCTCATAGACTATCTCGGTAGTGCTGGGAAGGAATGAACATATGCGCATTGTCATTTGCCTCCGTTGATAATTTGGGGAAGAGGGGGCAATCGACGCGCCTCTTCCCTGTAATTATCATTATCGACTTTATATGTATATGCAAACTGTGAGATCACTGAGTTCCCAGAGTGGAATCCACAGACCCCAGCTGCTCGCTTATCCCCGTAATAAAATATATGTCGGCCCCGTTGAAATCGACCCCCGGCGCGCCGGGTCTTATAGCGAGCGACTGTACGCCGTCAAAGAGTTGAGAGCCGGGATTAAAAGCCCTTATGCCCGCCGGAAAAGGAGCTATATACGGAAACGGGTCAACCTCATCCGTGTCGGTATCGACAACCGCGATTTGGTCGGAATTAAACAGGGTCGTAAACAGCAGGTTTCCCCTGATTGCTACATCCGCTGTGTTATTCAATCCGGATAGACCCGTAATTATAATAGGATTGTCCGTACCGTTTATTACATCGCCGGTCAGGAGATCAACCTTTAATAAAGCCCCTACCAGTCCCAGTCCCGTGTAACCGAACCCGTCGCCTGTCGCTGCTATAGCGTTAGGCAGACAGACTAACGCGTTTTCAGCGCTCAATGGAATAGGAATCGTATCGATTATAATATCTGTTTGCGGGTCGATTACGTCGATCGACGGAGGAAATTCTTCATCACAGAAGAATTCCGAGAAATCCGGTGTGGATGTAATGTTACCTGCATTGACTACGAAGATATTCCCGTCAAACACTATCATGCTGGTGCTGTTCGCGCCTGTAGCCTCTATCGTTGTAATAAACTGGTTGGTCTCAGCGTTAATCACGGATATAAAGCCGTTGCCGTTTGGATCGGAAAAGCCTGCCAGATTATTGTTCGATACATAGACCTTCCCGTTCGCTACAGCAACCCCTGCCGGGTCTTCAAAGGGTGTTCCCGCAACCGTGAGGACTTCCTGGCAAGGCTGTGTGTCTCCCCCTTGTCCGGCTCTTACAATAAGGGTTTCACAAACCCTGGTCTGGACGTTTACGACGGCTACGCTCTGACCGATATTATTCGCGACGTAGGCACGCGTATTGTCGAGAAATGCCATATCTGTGGGATTTGAGCCGGGTGGAAGAACAATAGTCCCTATAAGTCCAGGGGGATCCTGATCTAAATCAAAGACCTGTATATTATTGGAAAACCCATTTATCACATATGCCCTGTCTCCGCGTATCTCAATATCCGCAGGAACGCTCCCGAGATTGGCAAGGTTTTCCTCAACCGCATCCGAAAGCAGAGTGACCCCTATTACCGTATCTTCCACTATATTTCCGTTATTCGTTACCAGCACATTGAATGTGTCATCGGTGTCACCGATAAATGTGGGGTCGAAGCTCCCGTCTGGCGCCCCTGTTGTGGTCTTCGTCTTCCCCGTATCGAGATTCGTAACCTCCACAGTGCTTCCCGGAGGCACCGCGCCCTGAAGGCCGCCTACTTTTATTGTTTCCTCGGACCCCGCTTTCTCCGCAACCGCCAGAATGCTGCCCGTCGGTATAAAACCGCCTCCGCCTCCGCCTGTCTCATCGCATCCGCTAAGGGCTAATGCCGATACGGCCAATAAAAACATGGATACTAGTAATTTCATAAACAATACCTCCTTGTTGATATATCTTTTTTAATGTTTTGTCCGCTAAAAATTTATTCCTGCCGTGGCGAAATATGTCCTGCCGGGAAGCGGGAAATCGAGCGCGTCCCTTACGTCCAGATTGTCGGTCAGGTTCTTTATCTCGAACGTTACGAACAGTTTTTTCCATTCCGCCTTCGCCCCTATGTCGTAAGTCGTCCGGGGGTCTGTCGTTTTGGAGTTTGGGAAGGCGCTCAGCGGTATGCTGTCCACGTAATGAGTCTCCCAGAACAGCGTGAGCAGGTTGTACGTAAGGACGGCTCTCAGGTCGAACTTGTTTCTCGGTCTTCCCGGAAGCTGCGCCCCCGTTTCTTCCACCTCGCCGTCGAGAAACGTGTAACCGGCGAATAGCTCCAGGAAATCAAACGGTCTCAATACGAGACTCGTTTCAATGCCCTGCTCGACCACATCCCCTATATTCCTCGGCTCGATCCTGAGGGCGCTTATGAATACGAATGCGATAAGATCGTTAATGTGGTTTCTGAAATAGTTGAATTCGAGCGCGGCGCGGGGGTGTGACAGTACGAATCCTATATCGAAGTCGTAGGATGTCTCCGGTTTGAGGTCGGGGTTCCCCCCTATGAATCCCTCTTCCGGGAAGAAGAGCTCCCCGAAGCTCGGGGCCCTGAACGACCGGCCTACGTTTCCCTTGAATGACAGGTAATTAAACGGTGAAACAATTACGCCGAGCTTGGGGGAGAATCCAGAATCGGTAGTCGTCTCGTCCTCCCTTGTTGTCCACAGGTCATAACGGATCACCGGATTTATGAGCACCTTTTCGTCCCACAAGCTTATCTCGTCGCCCGCAAACACGCTGTACGTAAACCGCTTCGGGTTGTCGAAATCCTCGTCCCTCAAAATATCCCCCCTCGCCTCCGTCGCGAATGTCACTATCTGATTATAGGGAGCGAACCACGTGAGCCGCGGGTTTATACCGAACGAGTAGGTCTCGCTCAGAGTATCTATGGGCACGCCTACCGTAGGGGTCGGGTTGGTAAATTTCAGATAGTCGAACCTGTTGAACAGTATTATGTTGAGGTCCAGTTCAGGTTTTATAAAGCCATCTTTTGATATGTTCAGGCTGGTCAGGTTTCTCAAATCTTTCTGGCTTGAATTCGGCTGCTGAAACTCCCCTAGACCCGGCACCCCCCTGTCGTCGTAGAAGAATTCGTTGAGAAGCCCTATCTCCCAGCCGTTCCCCGGGTCGTAGTTGACTTTCCCCAGAAAACTTTCGGAGTGGAACTCGTTGTTTATCCTTTTGAGTGTGAGGTCGTTTACGGATTTGAATTTGAAATCACCCTCGCTCTGCGCGTGCGTAAATGACACCAGATAGCTGAAATCCCCGATTTTCTGGGCCCTTGATAAATTCAATTCGAATGTCTCGTACGAGCCGTACGTGGCGGAGCCGAATGTAAACGGCTCGTCGGTTTCTTTTGTTACGATGTTTACGACGCCGCCTATCGCGTCGCTTCCCGCAAGCGCGGACGCCCCGCCCCTCACGATCTCGAATCTGTCCACATAGTGAACCGGGATCGTCGAAAGATCTACTCCGCCGCCGATGGGATTATTGAGCCTCACGCCGTCCAGCAGAATCACTACCTGGTCGTTGGACGAGCCCCTGATGGACAGGGTTTTGAGCTGCCCGAATCCGCCGAAATCTCTTACGACCACCCCCGGCGAGAATGAGAGTATATCGGAGGCGGTATTGTATTCGCCCTTAAAATCCTCAAGCTCTATGACGGTCGAAAAAGCGGACGGGTAGTTTAGAGGAGGCTCTATGGGAGCATCCTCGACGACTATTGTCTCAAGGGTTTCCACCCCGCTCTCCTGGGCTATTGCCTGAAAAGTTGTTAGAACAAGAAATGCTGACAGGAAATGCTTTATCACTTGAGCCCCCGGTTCTTCGTACTGAAACCGGGAGACTGTTTGTATCTTAAAACCATTTACTTTCTCCCCCCGAAGAAAAGTAATTTCACAGTTGTAAGGCAGGTGTTCTGACTTGTAGCCTCGGGACTCCCCGGCGCCTTCCCGGAATCTTTGATTCCAGTGGCATTCTGCGGGGGACTTTACGGACTACTTACAGCAGCGAGCGGGCTGTACCGGATTCTCACCGGATTTCCCTATTAAGCTGAAAGCTCCTTACCACTATAAATTTTAAAAGAACCTTATAAACAACACATACATCATAACGTCTCAATTCTCAGGATTCAAGTCGCCGCCCGTCATTTCTTTCTGGCGGTGCTATAAAACAAGTGGTTCCTGAATATTGCCTCAGTCAATATTAGGGATTACCTCTTTTCCGAATAGCTCAATACAGTTTGAGATAACTTCGTGAGTAGCCTGAGGGAACACCATTCTGCAGGCTATATAATTGATTCCGAGCGTGTCCCGGTACATCTTTATTTCATCGATGCAGTCTTCAGGCGTCCCGATTATAAACCTTTGCTCCGCAAGGTGCTCGAAAAGCGGATCGTCCAGTCCGGTAAGCTGCTTACCCCTTACGAACATCTTCACTCCGAGCGAGAAGTAATACTTATACATGCTTATTATGTACTTGTTCCCGCCTTCTATGGCCCGGTCCCTGTCCGCGGATACGAATGTTTCTCTAAGGAGTATGTGCTCCACGTCGTCCGGGTTTTTCCCCGCCTTCTTCGCCTCATCGTTGTAGTAGCCGAGCGTATCCCTTACCATATCCACTGTTCTCCCGGGGCCTATCAGGAGCGGGTATCCGTACCTGCCCGCGCGCCTGATCGCGGGCTCCTCGAAAGCCCCCACGTAAAGGGGTATCGGCTTTTGTACCGGCTTCGGTGTGACCACGGTATTCTCCAGTTTATACCTTTCGCCTTCGTAGGAGAATTTTTCTCCCGCAAGCGCCTTCTCCAGCACCTCTATCCCCTCGTCCATCCTCGAGGGTCTTTGCTTCATCGGCACTCCCATCCCCTCGTATTCCTCTTTTCTGTATCCGAGCACCACGCCGAGATTAAACCTTCCGCCTGAAATATTATCGACCACGGCGGCATCCTCCGCCACCCTCACCGGATTGTGCAGTGGTAGGATAATTCCCGCGGAGCCGATCTTTATCCTTCCAGTCATAGCTGCCATAGCTGCCGCAATTACTGCGGGCGACGGACAGTAACCGTCTTCGAGGAAATGGTGCTCCGAGATCCACGCGGAGTCGAAATTCACATCTTCAGCCAGCTTCACCTGCTCGAGCGCGTTTTTGTATAGCTCCGGATGAGTGTAGGGAAGCTCCTCATGGCTCTGCATGCCGAACAGTCCGATACCGAATTTCATTTATTTTCCTCCTTCTTTTTGCTGTCTGTGCTTATTATAACATCTGGTTTCTATGGACTATAGAACCACTAGCGAACCGTCTGCCGCTTATTTGCGCTTATTATATTGTGTTTTGTCCGCTATTCCGTTTATAATGAAACTACAATTAATAGCGAGGTGTAAGAATGGCAAATGAGATTAAATTCGGACTTTCGGCCCCCATGCCCGGGGCTGATATGGATGGACTTTTAAAATTTTCGGTTATGGCGGACAAACTTGGATTCGATACCGTCTGGTATCCCGACCACCTTGTTTTCGTCTCCCCCACAGAAGCACACGAAGCATGGACAATAGCTACCGCGGCTGCGATGAAGACCAGTAATATCAGTCTCGGCACCGTCTCTGACCCGCACAGAATGCACCCTGCGGTGTTTGCTCAGAGACTCGCTTCCATCGACCACATATCGAAGGGCAGAGTCACACTGACATTAGGCGTCGGCGAGTCGATGAATCTCGACGCTTACGGCATTAAATGGAACAAGCCCCTTAAGAGACTGAGGGAATCGATGGAGATTATGCAGAAACTGTGGGCCTCGGACAGTCCGATCGATTACAAGGGTGAGTTTTTCGAGATGAAGGACGCTTTCCTTCAGGTGAGGCCTTACAAGAGGAACAGGATTCCAACCTATATAGCGACTCATACGCCCAAAGGTCTGAAGCTTGCGGGAGAGCTCGGGGACGGCTGGCTCCCCATCGACTTGAATCCCGGTCTTTATGCCGAATATCTGGGAACAATCAAGGAAAGCGCAAAGTCCGCGGGAAGAAAAATGAAGGAAATTGACCCCGCTCTCTGGGTCTTCACATCGCTCGGTAAAGATGAGGACGAGGCCTACAAAACGCTTGAGCCGTTTAAGTACGTGCTAGTCATGCAGGACCAGCTCAAAAAAGCGGGGTACGATGTCGAAATCCCCGAGGAGTATCACGGTCTTAACTATTTCAACGTCGTCCCTCAGGATGAGGAGGGCAGGCAGAAGTTCAGACAGCTGGGGCAGTTCTTCCCGAGGGAGGCCATAATCGACTTCACTATAACGGGTTCCAAAAAGGACTGTATAAACAAGATCGAGAAATATATAAAGAAGGGAGTCAGGCATTTCGTGCTCTTCTACAGGTTCAGCCCCGACCCGGAGAAGGCCCTTAAAACCTACGCCAAAGACATCATCCCATATTTTAAGGACTGATGAAATTTCAGTGACCCGGACGGCTACCTATGGGAAGTCGCATTGAACCCCTCATTCCAGATCGGAGAAGACGGTTCAATCCGTGTACCAGACTGAGTATTGTTATTGAAACTAAAATGACAGTAGGAGTGGCTTCCAGCTGCGAGCCCGCCCGGCGCGTCATTGCGAGAGTGCGAAGCACTCGCGGCAATCTTATCATTTCTTCTATTTCATTCCTATGGAAGGTAGAGGGAAAGATTTGTGATAGATAGAAGAAGTGCCTAATTCGCAGGCTCTCCCGCGTTCTTCATACTGTTATCTTCAAAGTACGCTTTCTTGAACAGCAAAAGGTCAAGCGGATTGGGTTTCAGGCCCTTTACGTAGGGCTTAATCATATTCTGCTGGTTCGATATATAGAAAGGCGCGATCGGGGCGTCGTCTTCAGTCAATATCTTCTGCGCCTTATCGTAAAGCTCCTTCCTTTTTCCTCGCTCTGTTTCCTGAGCCGCCTCCTCGACCAGCCTGTCGTATTCGGGATTGCACCACCTCGTCCTGTTATTTCCGGAATTGCAGGTGAACAGCGTCATGAAGTTATGAGGGTCGGGGAAGTCGGCGCCCCATCCCGCTCGGTGAATCTCGGGCGGGTCCGTATTGATAGTGCTGAGATAGACCTTCCATTCTTGGTTCGTGAGCTCGACTTTAATTCCCAGATACTCTTTCCACATGCTCTGTAGCGCCTCGGCAATGACCCTGTTATTGCTCACGTCGGGCCAGAGGAAAGACACCTCCGGGAACCCCTTGCCGCCTGGGTATCCGGCCTCCGCCAGCCACTTTTTTGCCTGCTCCGGGTCAAACTCGATCCCGATGTCCGGGTTGTAGCCGAGCATGTTCTTCGGAATCCAGGATTTTGTCGTTATACCGGCCCCCTGTATCAGGCCGACTATGCTCTGCCTGTCTATGGACGCCGCAAACGCCTTTCTCACGAGAGGGTTATCGAACGGGGGCTTCCCGACGTTGAACGCTATGTAGTTGCCCCTGAACTGAAGGGTCGTCGTAAAGTCATCCAGGTCTTTTAGCCTCGGCACTTCGAGAGGAGGGATGCTCTTGCTGTCCGCGTAGTCGAGCTGTCCCGCTTCGTACTGGGCCAGCGCCGAGGACGGGTTTTCGTTCATAATAAGCTTTACCTTTTCTATCTTCGGCGGCTCCCCCCGGTAATCGGGGTTTTTAGTCAGCAATATGTGGTCGTGGTGCTTCCACGACGTGAGAGTGTAGGGACCCAGTGTAACGATATTTGCGGGCTCGGTCCATTTAAGCCCGTGCTTCTCCACTACGTCCTTACGAATCGGATAGGTCGACATAAACGATAAGAGGCTCGGGAAATAAGAGGCCGGCCTTTTCAGTTTTACCTCGAGCGTGTTATCGTCGAGAGCCCTTACCCCAACCTTGTTTACGTCATTGATTTTCCCCGTGTTATATTCCTCGGCGTTCTCTATGTCATAAAGGAAGTATGCGTAGTCTCCCCCCGTCTCGGGACTCAAAATCCTTTTCCATGAGTATTCGAAGTCCTGCGCCCTCAAGGGCTTTCCGTCTGTCCACTTAACGTTTTCCCTGATTTTAAAGATATATGTCTTGCCGTCGTCGCTCATTTCCCAGCTCTCCGCAAGGGCGGGACGGGGCTTGAACTCTTCGTCGAACTGCGTAAGACCCTCCATCAGGTTATTCAGCACCGTATATGACGTCGTGTCGGTCGCGCGGGACGGGTCGAGCGTGGGCGGCTCGTTGCCGATATTTATATTGAGCGTGTCTTTCTGGCTCCAATCGATGTCATTGCCGCTATTATTGCCGCAGCCGAAGATCAGGAATGTGCTTACAAATAATAGAATTATCTTAGTGTTCATAATCGCACTATCTTAAAGAATGAGTTTCTCATTGTCCAATATGATTGCACTCAGGCGATTGTATTCTCTCCGTGCTTATCATTTTCTCTCTATATCCGGGTTTGATCCTGAACCTGGCGATCAGAATCAGCATGAGCGCTCCTTTACAAATTGATTAAAAGCCGTAGTATAGGCATTGCGTATTTTGATTTCAAGTAAGATAGAGGGGGTAAATATGCCGAGCGATAAATACGAGCAGGGTTTAAAAAAGCTTGAGGAGATCTCTCCCGGAGCCGCGGAAAGGACGGCGGCCAGTCTTAACGATATAGCGCCCGACATGGTGCGCTACCTCATGGAGTTCGTGTTCGGCGAGATATCCTCCCGGCCGGGTCTGGACATGAAGTCGCGTGAAATCACCGCTGTCGCCGCTCTTACGGCTCTGGGTACTGCGCCCAATCAGCTCAAGGTGCATATCAAGGGCGCGCTCAACTGCGGCTGCACCAGAGAAGAGATTGTAGAGGTTTTAATGCAGACGCTCGTTTACGCCGGTTTCCCGGCCGCCCTCACGGGTCTCAGGCTGGCTAAAGAGGTATTCCAGGAGCTGGACGGAAAGTCCTAGACCGTATATACATCCTGAATGATTCTATTTCGTTCACCCGCTGTATGCGTGGCGTAATGAAAAAATATAGAGACTTTGACCTCGTAACATTGTATTCTGTAATACATGCAAACTGATTTTTCTACGGACAGAGAGTAAGAATTCTGTAGAGAACAGAAGGAGATAGAAATGAAATTCTACATTATGATTCTTTCCCTGATTTTTACGGTAGGTTTTGTCTACGCGTGCGCAAAGCCCAAAGGCAACAGCCCTGCGTCCAAAAGAGCGTATATCCTGCAGATGAAGGACAATACCCTTGCCGAGCTTTACGCGAAAGAGCCCGTAACGAGGGAATTGATAGAACATGCCGCGGGCTACGGTGTCTTCAGCAATATCAGCACCCAGTTTCTGGTCGTCGGTTCAGGGAATGGCTACGGCGTCGTGGTAAATAGCTCCAATGGCAAAGAGACGTTTATGAAGATGGCCGAAGGAGGTATAGGCCTCGGAGTGGGAGTTACGGATAAGAGAGAGGTGATTATATTCAACAGCCCTGTCGTTCTCAACGAGTTTATCAGGAAGGGATGGGATTTCGGCGTCCAGGGCGACGCTGCGTTGAAATCGAAAACCAGGGGCGCTGCGGCAAGCGGAGAAATCCCGTTTGACTCCGACATAATTATCTATCAAATTACCGATCAGGGCATAGCGCTTCGTACGAATGTCGGCGCCGAGAAATACTGGATTGACAGCGAGCTGAATTATTATTGATCGCTAATCGATAAATTCAAATATGCACTTACAGCCCGACTCTTTCGTGAATGAGATACGGACCTCCGGGAATTTTTTACTCAGGGCCTAACGTCCTCCCGCGATGGGCATATGATCCTCTCAGGGCGCATCTTATTATTGTTATATTCTCGTTACCGCTGAATAAACTTGATTCGGCGCGTCACACATACATCACAGTCGGGTAATTTATTGTCATGAAATATAAAATTATCCTGGCCTCATCCTCCCCCAGAAGAAAAGAGCTTCTTGGAAATACCGGGATTGAATTTGAGGTTGTGAGCCCGTCCGCGGACGAGTCCCTCAAAGGAGATGAAACCCCTCAAGAGTTCGCGCTCAGGGTATCCCTGGATAAAGCCTCATCCGTTTCCCGGAATTTGGAAAACGGCAATATGGTTATCGGAGCCGATACAATCGTGGTCGTGGATGGCGAGGTACTCGGAAAGCCGTCGGGTAAAGGGGAAGCGGCGCTTATGCTTCAAAAAATATCGGGAAAGGAGCATAATGTATACACGGCTTTCTCAATTGTTAAGCCAAAGCGGGAAGTTCTCCACAGTGAAATCGTGCGAACCAGGGTCGGCATCAAGCCGCTTGCGGCGTACGAGATAGAAGGTTACATTAAGACCGGAGAGCCGATGGATAAAGCGGGGGCGTACGGTATTCAGGGAATAGGCGCCTTTATGGTAACGGGAATCGAGGGTTCATACACGAATGTCGTAGGTCTCCCGGTGGTAGAGCTGCTTGAGGCTTTAAAAAAACTCGGAATAGTCGAGCCGTTCGGTAAGTATGGATTTGGCAAGTAATATAAAAAATGTAACCGAGAGGATAGAAAAAGCCGCTAAAAGGTCGGGAAGAAATATCAGCGATATAAGACTGGTAGCGGTGACCAAGCAGGTGGAAGCCCAAAGAATCATAGAGGCGGCGGGGTTAGGCGTCGATACATTCGGAGAGAACTACGCGCAGGAGTTAAGGGACAAGCATAAAACCGTGGAAAAAGCGGTAAAGAGCGGTGTAAAATGGCATTTCATAGGCCGCCTTCAGCGTAACAAGGTCAAGTACCTGATCGGGAACGTAGAGCTTGTTCATTCGCTGGATTCTGTGTCAGTCGCCATGGAGATAGATAAAAGAGCTGGAAAAGCGTGTATCAGGATGCCTGTTCTCATAGAGGTGGACACTGGAGGGGAGGAGGCCAAGGGGGGGGTCGGGAGGGATGAAGTCCAGGGATTCATTAACCGTCTCGGGGATTATGATCATATCGAGGTTAAGGGGCTTATGACGATGCCGCCTTTTTTCGACGAGCCCGAAAGGGCGAGGCCCTATTTCGTGGAGCTCAGGGAATTGAGGGATAATCTCAGGGAGAAGTTTCCCGGACTCACAGAGCTATCCATGGGAATGAGCGGCGATTTTGAGGTCGCTATAGAAGAAGGGGCTACGATGGTAAGAATAGGCTCGGCGATTTTCGGAGCGAGAGCCTGAAATTCGGACGGTAGGGAATAGATATGGCGAAAATAGGATTCATAGGCGCGGGGAACATGGCCGAGGCCCTTTTAAAAGGGCTTATTTCATCGGGCGTTGTAGGTAATACCGAAATTCTGGTTAGCGATACTGTCGCCAAAAGACTGGATCATGTTAAATCAGTTTTCGGAGTTAAAACGACCGCGGACAATAGAGAGCTGACCGGGAAATCTGAGCTGATAATTTTGTCCGTAAAGCCGAATTCGACTGGAAAGGTTGTAAATGAAATAAAATCCCAAATTACACTCGAAAAGATTATTGTTTCCATAGCTGCCGGTATTCCGGTTCGGACAATCGCGGGCGCTCTTGGAAAAAAGAAGGTGAAAATCGTCCGCGTTATGCCGAATACCCCTGCCCTGGTTCAGGCCGGCGCGTCAGTGCTTTACTGCAATTCCAATCTGAATCATAAAGAGCGGGAGGAGGTGAGGAAGATTTTCGAATCTGTCGGCCTTGCGTATATTGTGGAAGACGAAAGCCTGATGGATGCGGTCACGGGACTCAGCGGCAGCGGGCCCGCTTTCGTATCTATGTTCGTAGAGGCCCTTTCGGACGGAGGAGTAAAGATGGGTCTCCCGCGGGATATAGCGCTCAAACTCGCGGCTCAGACGGTTTACGGCACGGCAAAAATGATTATTGAGGAAAAGACGCACCCCGCGGAGCTCAAAGACAAAGTATCATCTCCCGGGGGCACTACGATCGAGGGAATACACGAGCTTGAATCCGGAGGGTTCAGGGCGAACGTCATATCGGCTGTGGAAGCCGCCGCGTATCGTTCGAGAGAATTATCCAAGGAGAATAAATAATGTTTATTGTCGCCAACCTTATCATCGGAATAGGTCAAACACTCCATTATATGATCACTATCTATTTATTCATAATTGTCGGCAGAGCTATAATATCATGGGTAAATCCCGATCCTTATAATCCGATAGTTCAATTTCTTTATAAAGCAACCGAGCCTGTCTTGAGGTACGCCAGACGGCTTCTTCCGGTAATGGGCGGAATAGATTTATCGCCGATTATAGTGATGGTTGCGCTTTTCTTCATCGACCAGGTGGCGGTGCAGTCAATTATAGATTACGGTACTCAGCTAAAGTTAGGCTTGCGATAAAATATTGGAAGAGTCATCGGTACATATAGAGATCCTGATTCAACCCGGGTCCTCGAAAGATGAAATTACCGGATTTCATGACGGGAGGCTGAAAATAAGGATTTCCGCCCCGCCTGCCCGCGGGGAGGCTAATAAACGGCTGATCGGATTCACTTCGAAGATTTTGGAGTACCCAAATCGAGCGTGGATATAATTAAGGGAAAATCCTCAAGAATAAAAATCCTGAAAGTAACGGGAATCGATAAGCAAGCCTATGATTCATTCATATCAAAGTACAGGTCGGAATAAATTCCGGATTTTCAATCATGTCTGAAATTCTTCTGAACGGAAACAGGATTCACTATATATCGGACAGTGAAATAGACAGGAGCCGTGCTACGGTTTTAATGATACACGGCGCCGGGCAGAGGAGCGCTACCTGGAGATTTCAGATTGACCTTTTAGGAAAAACGCCCGGTTTTAATTTCATTGCGCCCGATCTGCCGGGGCACGGCAAGTCCGGCGGTGAAGGACACCGGAGTGTGGACGGGTACAAAGAATTCATAGAGGAATTCGCCGGTACACTGGGCCTGGATGATCTCATACTCGTAGGCCACTCTATGGGCGGGGGTGCGGCTATGCTTTTCGCGCTGGAGCACGCTGAGAAGGTAAGGGCATGCGTTCTGGTTGACACAGGGGCGAGGCTGCGGGTCGCGGAAGAAACCTTGAAGGCCGTTAAAAATAACTATCGGCTGTTTTGCGATATTTCCCCAACGAGAGCGTTTGCGGAAAATTCATCCGAGGAGCTAAAAAAGGAGTTCCGCGAGGGATTGCTCAATACCTCTCAGGATGTCTGTTATTGGGATTTAGTCGCCTGCGACGAATTCGATATCACGGCCCGTGTAGGCGAAATCGGTGTTCCCGCGCTCATTGTTTCAGGCTCGGAGGACATCCTGACCCCGGTGAAATACGGAGAGTATCTAAATAAGAACATTAAAGGGTCGAGTTTTAAAGTTATTGAGAAAGCGGGGCACTTCGTTATGCAGGAAAGTCCTGAAGAATTCAATCGGGTTTTAATAAGCTTTATATCGGCGCTGAAGTAGATGAACCCGCCCGGCTTTTTGAATCCCGTTACTCGGCAAACTCATCTATTGAAAATGTAATATCGTATATTTATATTATAATGTGCGGGTGAATAGACCCTGGGAGCCCGTTTTGACGGGAATAAACAAGGGATTGAGGTATGTTAGGGTGCGGGTATTACTTTTAATTATTGCGTTAATATTCTTATTCGGGTTTTTTGCAACCTCCGAAGCGGCTGATTATGACTTCAACAATATTGAAGATATTTTCGGCCCGGTTCCGGCAACCTCCTGCTACAATTACACCTTTATAGATAGCGGCACACTCAGAGGAACTCTGCTCGAACAGGAAGAAATGGACGCTGCCCGGGATAATTGGAATAATATTTCATACAATGAGGGAAAGAACCTCTGTATACCCGAAAAGAAATTAATGGCCGCCTTGCAACAGTCAGCCGCTACCGGGGATCAATCTCCTGAATACGGGCTATCATCGGCGAACTATTCCTTGTCGCCCAATCCGGCAGTCGGATTTGTAGAAGACGGCACGCTTGATTTTGAAGAGTTCCGGTCCAGGGAAACGATATTTTACGGCGGGTTACTGCCGTTCGTGGCTATTCCCGACAGCGATCTGGCGACAGAGGATCATTTTTTTAATGAGGAAAGTTTTTCCCTCTTTCTTTATTTCAAAAGGAAGTTTTAACCCCGTGGTTTTATCCTGCCCGTCTCCTCTCGTACCATTCACATTTGCCCAAATATAAAGGTTATTTATAGAGAAATATGCCAAGCCCCTCCTCTCTCCCTTTACTAGAACCTCTATTTTGTTAAAATAGATGCAACTTTTTTAAAGGGAGAAAGAAAAAATGAAAATATCTTTATTAGGCGGAACAGGGGATATTGCCGAGGGGCTTGTTCTCAGATGGTCCAAGGCCGGGCACGAGATCTTCATAGGCTCTAGGAGCGATGAGAAAGCCAAGGGCATAGCGTCCGAGTACATAGAAAAATTGAAGGCCCTGGGTGTCGAACCCAAAATTCATGGCATGCCGAATGCGGACGCGGCTAAAGAATCCGAAATAATAATCATAAGCATCCCGCCGGAGTACGCGGCCTCCACCGTGAGTCAGATCGGCGATAGTATTTCGGATCAGATAGTCGTAACTCCGGTCGTATCGATGAAAAGGGAAGGTAAGGCCTTTTTATTTAATCCCCCGGCACAGGGCTCCTCGGCGCTCGAGATTAAAGAGGCACTCCCGGAGACCGCAAGGCTTGTATCGGCCTATCATAACCTTCCTGCGAAGGAGCTGAGCGAGATAGACAGGGAGCTGGATTATGACGTGGTCATTTGCGGCGACGATGAAGGTGCCAAGGATGTTGTAAAGAATCTTACAGAAGAGATGCGGAACCTCAGGGTGCTTGATGCTGGACCTCTGGAAGTGTCATCAATGATAGAGGCGATGACCCCTCTGATCGTCAACCTGAATGTCAGGTATAAACCGCAGCATTTTTCCGTAAAGTTCGTTTGATTATTCGAGAGGCGGCTTGTCAAGCCGCCTCTCGAGCTTCTATTATTCGCCCATGATCTGGAGAATTATCTTCCTTGACCTCGGTCTGTTGTCGAAATCAACGAGTATTATCTGCTGCCATGTCCCCAGAAGTAATTGCGAAGACGAGAAAGGCACGGTTAGCGACGCCCCCTGGAGCGCGGCCCTGACGTGGGAATAGCCGTTGCCGTCGCCCCACCTCTCGTCATGATGATAGTGAATTCCCCTGGGCGCGATCCTGTCTATGGCTTCACTATAGTCCCTTATGGCGCCGCTTTCGTACTCTATTGTTGTAACCCCGGCGGTTGATCCCGGTATAAAGACAGTTACCGTCCCCGAAGATAAACCCGACTCCCTTACGCCCTCCGCGACGGCGCCTGTTATATCGATTAAGTCCGTTTCTCCCTGAGTCTGTAAACTCAGGCTTTTCGTAATGACTGCCAATTCGTCCCTCCTATAATAGTTTTAATTGAACGGGTTTCTCGAGCGGTATCGCCTCGTACCCTCTCTTTTGAAGAGTCCGGGCAAACCCGGTTGCGTAGCCGTGGGTGAGGTAAACGGTTTCCGGCCCGACGAATTCCACAAACTCCAAAAGCTCGTCATAACCTGCGTGAGTGCTCAGCGGAAATATCTCGTCCGCGTTGAATATCCTTTTCATGTAGGATATTTCATCATTCGCCGCTTCAATTATCAGCGCCACTCTTTTATTTTTAATTTTCTCCAGATTCCTGGATTCCCCTTTGAGCGGCGGAAATATCAGCACCTTTCCTTCGAGCCTCTTTGGTCTGAATGGCTCGTAGTTTGAAAGCTCAATACCTGACTGCTCGTATATTTTAGCGGCTTTGTAAATCGATTTGTGGACGCTCATTTTATACCCGTTCCCGGAAAGTATCTTCATCACTTCCTGGGCCTTTCCCGGAGTTTCCGCCAGCATTACTGGGCTTGAGCCCGAGGAAAGAGACACGTCTATAAATTCGATCAACGAGCCTATGACCTCCTCGGACGGCGAAAAAGTATATTTCGGTGCACCATAGGTGCACTTTAGGACTAGTATCTGACACCTTTTGACATGCGCCGGCACAGAAGTAAGCGACTGCCGGAGGTTCAAGTCTCCCGTATAAATGATCAACTTGCTCCCGTTATTGATAACTATCTGCGAGGAGCCCGGCATGCACCCGGAAGGGATCAGCTCCACCTGCAGGTTCCCGAGCGTAAAAGGTCTGTGATAGGGACAGGCCAGAACAACCGATTTCTTTATCCTCTTTTCTATGAGCTTAATTGTCTCCGGGGTGGAAATAACTTTTTCAGGGGAGACGAATCTGTCAACATTAGCGCTGGATATAAAAGATAATTTGGTTTTCTTTCTTGAGTCAAACCAGAGGTCGGTGCCTTTTAGATGAATCCCTTGATCGTATTCTATCATTCTCAAACGGGATTCTTAGTGTACTGCGGGAGAGGGGATTTGCAAGCGCGGGTTAAGAAACGCCGCCCGGCTTATAAAAGTCATTCTACCGGAGTTCGAGAATATACACTTTATATTGACAAGGAAATGTCGTAACAGTGATAATTCTAACTTTGGTATCCGCTGATTATCCATACTTCTGGATGACTGTAATTTTTAAAGGGAGCGACACGGATGGATAAAACCGAAAAGCTGTTGAAGGAATTGACCGAGGCGCACGGTATTCCGGGATATGAAACCGAGATACGCGGTGTGATACGAAACCACCTGAAACCACTGGGCGAGTTAAGCCAGGACAACATGGGGAGCCTTATCTGCAAGAGGGCGGGAAAGTTTTCCGAACCCGGGATAATGCTTGCGGGCCATATGGATGAAATCGGATTTATGGTTAAACACATCTCGTCCGAGGGGTTCATAAAATTTACCACCCTCGGCGGATGGTGGGACCACGTGCTTCTCGGCCAGAGAGTGGTAATCAAGACTAACAAGGGTGATGTCGTAGGAGTAATAGGGGCGAAGCCTCCCCACCTCCTGTCCCAGGATGAAAGGGGCAAGCTCGTGCAGAGAAAAAATATGTATATAGATATCGGGTCTACATCCGAGAAAGAAGTGGAAAAAGCGGGTGTCCGCGCCGGCGATCCCATAGTCCCCGTAAGCGAATTCACGATCCTGTCCAATCCCAAAACGTATATGTCCAAGGCTTTCGATGACCGCGTGGGCTGCGGAGTACTCATATCCGCCCTTCAGTCCATTACTAAAAACAGGCAGCCCAATACCCTCTACGGCGTGGCGACGGTTCAGGAAGAAGTCGGCGTGCGCGGTGCGAGCACGAGCGTTGAAATCGTCAGCCCCGACATAGCAATAATACTCGAGTCCGATATTGCGGGCGACGTGCCCGGCATAAAGGCCGATGAATCCTCAACCAAGCTTGCCGGAGGCCCCTCACTTCTTCTCTATGACGCGCGGATGATACCCAACCTCAAGCTGAGGGACCTCGTGATCGATACCGCCAGGAAATCAAAAATACCGCTTCAGTTCACTACGATGGAAGGCGGCGCTACGGACGGCTCCGTAATACACCTCCATAAAGAGGGCGTTCCCACGGTTGTGCTCGGAGTGCCCACACGTCACATTCACAGCCACAACTCGATAATTCACAGAGCTGATTTCGATAATACGGTCAAGCTGCTGAAGGCGGTAATAGAAAAGCTGGACAAAAAAACCGTAGAGAAAATCAAGTCTTTTGCATAGCGGAAAATATATTCTATGATAGGTTTTAAAACTTAATATCGGCTAAGACCAAATAACTGGTAAACTTAAACCCACTTTGGATTCAATTAAAATCACGGGAGCAAGGGAGCACAATCTTAAAGACGTCTCCTTGAGCCTTCCCAGAAGAAAATTAGTTGTAATAACCGGTGTAAGCGGCTCGGGGAAGTCTTCCCTCGCCTTCGATACCCTTTTTGCCGAGGGGCAGCGGAGGTACATGGAATCCCTTTCCGCCTATGCGAGGCAGTTCGTCGAGAAGATAGATAAGCCGGACGTGGATTCGATCGAAGGGCTTTCTCCGTCGATCTCCGTCGATCAGAAGACTTTTCAGAGGAACCCGCGCTCTACCGTGGGCACAATAACGGAGATCTATGATTTCATGAGACTCCTCTACGCCAGGCTCGGCAAGCCCTACTGTCACAAATGCGGTTTGGAGATAACGGCGCAGAGCCTCGATAAAATGGTCGAGCGCGTCACGGGTCTCGGAGCGGGCGAGAAGGTAACGATTTACTCCCCCATAGTGCAGGGAAGAAAGGGCGAGTACAGAAAGGAGCTGGATGAGCTGAGGAGGGAGGGTTTTCTAAGGGTCAGAATAGACGGAAGGGTCCATGATCTCGATGACGAAATAAAACTCGGCAGGCAGAAAAAACATACGATAGAGCTCCTGGTGGACGTTATCGTCATCCGCCCTGAAAACGTTCAGGACAGGGTAGGAGATTCACTCCAAATCGCGCTTAAGCGCTCGGGCGGGATTGTCAGGGTAGAGACGGAAAAAGGGGAGGTTCTCACGCTTAGCGACAAATTCGCCTGTCCCGGGTGCGGCATGAGCTATCCCGAGATATCCCCGAGGCTCTTTTCTTTCAACAGCCCTTATGGATCATGCCCCGAGTGTCACGGGATCGGAGAAATCTGGTTTTGCGATCCGGAGCTCCTGATCGACGATGAGCTTTCCATCGAAGACGGGGCGATAATACCATGGAGAAACTCCAGTTACTTCAAGCGGCTTATAGAAAACGTAGCCGAGTATTACGGCATCAGCATGACCGTTCCTTTCGGCAAACTTCCCCCCAAGGCCAGGAAAACGATTATAAACGGCTCGGGTGACGAGGAGATCATATTTTACAGGGAGAGACGGGGCAGGGTGCTTAAGTACCGGGATACCTATAAGGGAGTTGTAGGCATAGTCAGGGAGTGGTATCAGGAAACCGAATCCGCTCCCGTCCGCGAGAAGCTTTCGCAGTTTATGAGGACTGTAGAGTGTCCGGTGTGCAAAGGGTCGAGGCTCAGAACAGAGGCCCTTTCCATACTTATTGACGGCAAGTCGATACACGATGTGGCTACGATGTCAGCGGCTGTGAGTCTCGAATTCTTTAAGGGCTTGAAGTTCACCCCGAGGGAATTTCAGATTGGAGAGAGAATACTAAAAGAGATCGACTCGCGTTTGACTTTTTTGACGGACGTGGGGCTCGGTTATCTTACCCTTGACCGTTCCGCCCCGACTCTGTCGGGCGGCGAAGCGCAGAGGATAAGACTCGCGACTCAGGTCGGATCGAAACTTACGGGTATTACCTACGTACTTGATGAGCCGACTATCGGGCTTCACTCCCGGGACAATAAAAGGCTCATATCCACGCTCAAATCCCTGAGAGACAGCGGAAATACGGTAATCGTTGTCGAGCATGACGAAGATACGATAAGAAACGCCGATTTTATTGTGGATATAGGTCCCGGAGCGGGTGAAAAAGGCGGGAGGATCGTAGCCGAAGGGGATTTAAAGGAGCTGATAAGACACGGTGAATCCCTGACCGCCAATTATCTCACTGGAAATTTCACGATACCTGTCCCCAAAGTAAGAAGGGAGCCCAGGGGGTTCATAGAAATAAAAGGGGCCTCCGAGCATAATTTGAAGGACATTGACGTTTCCTTTCCGATCGGAGTTTTTACATGCGTCACGGGTGTATCGGGTTCGGGGAAAAGCACCCTCGTGATCGATACCTTGTATAACGCGCTAAGCCGGAAGCTCTACAGGAGCAAGGAAAGGGTCGGAAAGCATGAAATGCTGTCCGGCGACGGAGAGATCGATAAGGTCGTAAATGTGGAGCAGACCCCTATAGGAAGGACGCCGAGGTCCAATCCCGCGACATACACCGGCCTTTTTACGCCGATCAGGGACCTTTTCGCAATGCTCCCACAGGCCAATATGCGGGGATACAAACCGGGGAGATTCAGCTTCAACGTAAAGGAAGGGAGGTGCAGCGTCTGCCTCGGACACGGGACGGTGAAGATAGAGATGCACTTTCTTCCGGATGTATATGTTACGTGCGAAAGATGCGGGGGAAGCAGGTATAATTCGGAGACCCTTGAGGTCAAATACAACGGCAAGAGTATCGCAGACGTACTTGATATGACGGTAAGGGAAGCGGCCGGTTTTTTTAAAAACATCCCTCAGGTCAAATCCAGACTGGATGTCCTTGAGGCGGTGGGGCTCGAGTACATAAGGCTCGGCCAGCCGGCGACAACACTTTCGGGGGGCGAGGCGCAGCGAATAAAGCTTTCAAAAGAGCTCTCCAGGCGTTCGACCGGGAGAACGCTATACATCCTCGACGAGCCTACCATCGGGCTTCATTTCGACGATGTAAAGAAGCTTATTCACGTGCTTCAGCAGCTCACTGATACGGGAAACACCGTAATCGTTATTGAGCATAATCTCGATGTGATAAAATGCGCCGATTATGTGATCGATATGGGACCCGAAGGGGGCGAGAACGGCGGATACATCGTTGAGCACGGGACACCTGAAAAAATCTCGCAGACGAGGGGATCCCATACGGCAACGTTCTTGAAACATGTCCTTAAAAACGGGAAACGCCGGAAGAAGGGAATAAATTAAATTGGACCTCATACAGTCGATAATTCTGGGCGCGATACAGGGAATTACGGAATTCTTCCCCATCAGCAGCACAGCGCACCTGGTTCTCCTGCCCTGGTTCTTCTCCTGGCGGGATCAGGGGCTTCCTTTTAATGTCGCCCTCCACGTAGGGAGCCTGATTGCAATTATCTTTTATTTCTGGCGGGACTGGATGCTGATTATAAGCGAGTTCCTGAAAGGGGTTATGGAAAGGAGCTTTGAGGGACGTCCGGGCGGAAAGATAGGAATGTATATCATTATAGCTACCGTACCCGGGGCGGTGTTCGGGTTCCTGTTCGAGGAGCAGGCGGCGGGGCTTCTGAGACATCCCCTGTATATAGCCTTCTCATTGTCGTTTTTCGGTTTGCTGCTTTATTTTTCCGACAGGTTCTCGGCCCGGCGCAAATCAATAATTGAGATGAATATAACGGACTGTCTCGTTATCGGCGTCGCTCAGGCATTTGCCATTATACCCGGGGTTTCCAGATCGGGGATAACGATCACGGGGGCCATGTTAAGAGATTTCAAGAGGGACGAAGCAGCCAAATTTTCCTTCCTCATGGCGGCTCCGCTCATAGCGGGTGCGGGCGTCTTCGAATCCAGACACTTGGAGTACTCTTCCGTAATGAGCGCGCCGTTCATTGCCGGAATCATAGCATCCGCCGTGTTTGCATTTTTCGCAATCAAGTATCTTTTGAGGTTCGTTAGAAGGGAAAGCTACACTGTGTTCGTGATATACCGTCTGATACTCGCCGCCCTGATTGTGTTCATGTACCTGGGCAGAAACTAGAGAAACGGACCTGTATTTGTTTTTCAGGGAAAGAGGGGCCATATAATTTGATCGCTCTACTGTCGGCCACATGGGATGAGCTTGAGCATTTGAGCAGGGTATTCCTTACCGAGGAAGAGAAAATCGTAGATGAATTGCACTATAAAATCGGCTACCTCTCCGGGGAACGGATAGCTCTTGGGGCGACGGGAATCGGTATAAAGAGGGCGAGGAAGGGATCGAGTTCAGTGATTCAGAAGCTCAGGCCCGGGCTTATTATAAGCGCGGGACTCGGCGGCGGACTCAGCCCTGAAATGTCTGTGGGCGACGTCGTTCTGGGAGAAAATGTAATCAGCTTGAAAAAAGGTGAGAAGATAAAATTGAACGGCGAATATCCGGAATTGCAACACGATTACAGAAAGGCCGATATTCTTACCGAGAACAGATTCCTGAACGACCCTGAAATAAAAAAGCGACTCTACGAGAAAACCGGGGCAATAATAGTCGATATGGAAACCTGGGGAATCGCCGAGGCTGCCCGACAGAGCAGTACACCTGTAATGTCCGTTCGTACGGTCTCGGACGAATCATGGGAGCGCCTGCCCGATATGGGAGCGATATATGGCAGCTCGGGGAGGTTTGACTGGGGGAAATCCGTGCCGTATTTTTTATCTCATCCCGCTCTCCTCACCCCTTACTTAAGATTCAGAGTGAGAAATTATAGAAGAGCGGTCGAGTCCCTTAACAAATTTCTTGCCGTTCTTGTAGAGAATTTAGACGAACCCGGAGCCAGGGTAAATTAGAGTCTCACCCTCATATCTCTTTATTTAATATTGCGGCGGCTGAAACCTAAACCTGCCATTATCTGTCTTAATT
This sequence comes from Deltaproteobacteria bacterium, assembly GCA_040223695.1. NCBI lineage: Bacteria > Pseudomonadati > Myxococcota > Myxococcia > Deltaproteobacteria bacterium. The sequence goes on along the minus strand of JAVKFU010000019.1, from coordinate 70,987 downwards.
ACTCTGCCTGTCTATCTCTCCTTTACATATATGGATCTCATAGCTAATCTTTTTAATATATGTGTATCAAAAGTCCATTACCCGGGGTTATGGCTCTGCTCCTCCTGTTGATTCCCATTTTTTCCTTTACCGCGGTCGCTGAGCCGGGACAGGAGGAAGCTCAAAGAGACGACACGGTCGTTCTCCGGGCAATGAGAGACGAGCTCGAACGCTCGCAGCAAAAGCTCAGGCTCGAGGGTTACGAAGACCCCTACTTCATCAGCTACCAGATAAAGGACAATACCTATTACAATATTCGCGGTAAGTACGGGGCGATTATTTCTTCGGAAAAAAGCAGGGTCAGGCGGCTTTTCGTGGATGTGCGCGTAGGGAGTTACGAATTCGATAACTCTGTCAAGGGCAGATCAGGGGGCAGAATGCCGTTCCATGACTCATCGTCCGTTCCGCTGGATAACGACCCTGATGCTATAAGAACCGCGCTATGGCAGGTTACGGACCATGCTTACAAGGAGGCTCTTTCTCAGTACCTGAATAAAAAAGCGGAAAAAGTGCAGGAAGTAAAAAAGGACGATATCAAAAGCTTCTCCAGGGAAAAAAGCCATGCTTATTACGGCCCGGAGCTTACATTGTCATTCGACCCCCAAAAATGGGAGGATGCGGTAAGGGAAGTCTCCTCCGTTTATAAAGACTACAAGGAGTTGCTCAATGCAGATCTTGTAGTAACTGCGCAGAAAGAAACGGTTTATTTCGTGAATTCGGAAGGGACTCGGTACATAAGGGATGAAATTCTCTACTCCCTGGACGCTCAGGTAAAAAGCAGGGCCGATGACGGAAGAATAGTGGAGAATTACAGGAATCTTTACTATGTGACTCCCGACGATGTACCTCCGGTCGAGGAGATAAAGAATCAGGTAAAGGAGATGGTCGAGGAGGCCCTGGAAATGAGAAAGGCCGAAGCGCTTCCTCCGCTAAGCGTTCCGGCGCTGCTCGAACCCGAGGCCGCGGGGGTCGTATTCCACGAAGCCGTCGGGCACAGGCTCGAGGGGGAGAGACAGATCGATGACGACGAAGGCCAGACGTTTAAGGAGAAGGTGGGCAAGAAAATAATCCCCGCCTTTCTGTCCATCATCGACGACCCGACACTCAGAAGCTACGAGGGGGTGGATTTGATGGGTTATTACCCCTTTGACGACCAGGGCGTTCCCGGAGAGAGGGTGGTGCTGGTGGAAGAGGGGATTCTCAGGAATTTCCTGTTATCCAGGACCCCTGTCGAGGGGTTTCAGAGGTCCAACGGCCACGGAAGAGCGTCATACGGACAGCCCCCGATGGCCAGGATGAGCAACACGATTATCGAATCCGGCAAGGAGCTGTCCCGTGTGAAATTGAAGGAGCTGCTCCTAGATGAGGTAAAGCGTCAGAATAAGCCCTTCGGCCTCATAATTAAAAGCATGAGAGGGGGGGAGACCAATACCTCTTCTTATAATTTCCAGGCCTTTAGAGGGACACCACTGGTTTTATACAAGGTTGACCCCAGAACCGGTGAAGAGACGCCGGTGAGGGATATAGAGATTGTCGGGACCCCTCTTGTGACGATAAACAATATCGTTGCCACCGGTGACGACTATGCGGTGTTTAACGGGTTCTGCGGAGCCGAGTCAGGCTATGTCCCGGTCTCGACCGTAGCTCCGAGCATAGTGGTCTCGGAGATGGAATTTCAGCGCGAGTCTTCAAAAAAGGAAAAACCACCGCTTCTGCCCCCGCCCGTTTTTGACAGGGGTAATTAGATATCCACACATTTGATTATAATGGTCGAATGTGTTGTTTCTCTAACAACTTTTTAAGATTAAGTCTCCTTTCCCTACATTCTCGGTTATTGATAGATAGATATTAGAGCTCCCCATTTAAATAATCTTCAAATCACCTGCAATATTAGTTAGTATTGGAGTATCTCACTGTTGCCGAATATATACGAAGGGGGAACCGAATGGCAAAAACTACAAAAACTACTGAAAAAACAATAGAGGCTCTTCTAAAGGAAAGACGCACCTTCTTGCCGAGCAAGAAATTCAGGGAGCAGGCGAATGTAAAGGACGATTCCATATACAGGAAGGCAAAACGGCAGGGGGAGAAATTCTGGGAGGATTTTGCCAAGGAGCTCCACTGGTTTAAAAAATGGAGGAAAGTGCTGAGCTGGAAACCGCCTCACGCCAAGTGGTTTATCGGCGGGAAGCTGAACGTTTCCTACAACTGTCTCGACCGTCACTTAAATACCTGGAGAAAGAACAAGGCTGCGATAATCTGGGAAGCCGAATCCGGGGAAAGCGTCACACTTACCTATCGGGAGCTATACAGGGAGGTAAACAAATTCGCCAACGTCCTCAAGAGCCTGGGAGTCAAAAAAGGCGACCGTGTTACGATATATCTTCCCATGATCCCCGAGCTTGCAATAGCGATGCTGGCATGCGCCAGGATAGGCGCCCCTCACAGCATAGTTTTCGGCGGGTTCAGCGCCGAGAGTCTCAGTGACAGGATCAATGATTCCAAGGCCAAAGTCCTTATTGCCTCGGACGGCGGTTACAGGAGAGGCGGTGTAGTTCCTCTGAAGAAGAACGCGGACGAGGCTCTTAAGAAAACCAAGAGCGTCCGAAAAGTCGTTGTTGTAAAGAGGGTTGGAAGCAGGGCCAAAATAAAGATGAAAAAAGGAAGGGATTACTGGTGGCATGAATTAATGGATGACGCTCCCGCCTACTGCGAGCCTGAGAAAATGGACAGCGAAGATATGCTTTTCATGCTGTACACAAGCGGAACTACCGGAAAGCCCAAGGGAATAGTGCACACGACCGGCGGATACCTGACCGGAGTATACGCGACTACAAAATTGGTGTTTGATCTGAAGGAGGAAGATACTTACTGGTGTACAGCGGATATAGGCTGGATAACGGGTCACAGCTACATAATCTACGGTCCCCTGGCGAACGGAGCTACATCTATAATGTACGAAGGAGCGCCCGACTATCCTGACATCGGAAGGTTCTGGGCAATTGTCGAAAAGTACGGCGTAACTATTTTTTACACCGCACCCACTGCCATCAGGGCTTTTATGAGATGGGGCGAGGAGTATCCCAAAAAACATGATTTGAGCTCTCTCCGCCTTCTCGGCTCCGTAGGCGAGCCGATAAATCCCGAAGCCTGGATGTGGTACTACATCAACATCGGAAATAAAAAGTGTCCGATAGTGGATACCTGGTGGCAGACCGAAACGGGGTCTATCCTTATAACCCCCCTTCCGGGGATTACCAAATTAAAACCGGGCTCCGCGACCCTGCCCTTTCCCGGTATTGAAGCCGACATAGTCGACGAAAACGGGAAGAGAGTGAAGGAGGGGGCCGGATACCTCGTTATCAAAACCCCCTGGCCTTCTATGCTGAGAACGATTTACAGAGACCTGAAGCGCTATGTGGATACGTACTGGAGCAGATTCCCCGGTATATATTTTACTGGAGACGGGGCGAAGAGGGACAAGGACGGATACATATGGGTTCTGGGAAGGGTTGACGACGTTATGAATGTCGCCGGGCACAGGATAAGCACTATGGAAGTCGAAAGCGCGCATGTAGCTCACCCTCACGTTGTAGAAGCGGCCGTAATTGGGAGGGCGCATGAAATCAAGGGACAGGCAATCGTGGCGTTCGTAACATTAAGAGAAAACGTAAAACATAGCGAAAAGCTGATAGATGAGTTGAAAAAACACGTATCCAAAAAGATCGGCGCGATAGCAAGGCCCGATGAAATCATATTCACCGCCGAGCTGCCGAAAACGAGAAGCGGCAAGATAATGAGAAGGCTCCTCAGAAACATTGCCGAAGGGACTATTCTCGGTGATACGACCACGCTTGCTGACCCCGCCGTCGTGAAAGGTTTGAAGGAACAGTACGAACACTTGGAAGGTTAATCGATAACTACGTATTGCATATTCAGGCGGTAGCAGGATCCGGGGGGCTGTCCCCGCTCGATTGCCACTGCTTGAACCGTTCGATGTCCTCCTTTACAGAGGCAGCAACGAAGCCTATTACGGTCGCGTCGTCTACGAGCCCGGCTGCGGGTAGAATGTCGGGGATCGCGTCGAAGGGATTTATGAAATAGATTACGGCTCCGGTTGACAGCAGCAGCGTGCTCCAGGGCATTTGTGTGTAGCTGCCCCGCGCCCATGCCTTTATCAAGTCAAGAAGCGTAGACAGGTCGTTTTTTACGGACTTGATCTTATTGCTACAGGAAGCCATCTTGACAGACGCGGTCCCGATTAGTTCTCTCAGCTTCTCTCTATCTTGCAGGATTGAGTCGGAAGCAGCCAGCGCTTCCGAAATGAAAGGATGTAATTTGCTTTTAAACGCTCTGATCATATTCAATATAAAATATAATCATAACCGCTTGAAATTCCACTTTTTGAGTTTTTTATGTTAAATCCTTCAGGGTGAGCCTGTTATCTTTGAGGAAGGACAAAAAGCCCTTTTTATTTATTGTTCTCAGAGCACGGGTGGATACCCTGACCCTGACAAAACGGTCATACTCCGGCACATAAATGCGTTTCCACTGCAGGTTGGGATTCTGACGGCGTTTTACCTTGTTGTTCGCATGTGAAACGTGGTTTCCCACGAGCGGTTTCTTTCCTGTAATCATGCATTTCTGAGACATTACTACCTCCCTGTATTCCCTCTTTCGTAAATAGTATCCCATAAAGTATTATTTTGTAAATATGAAAAAAATATGCGCCTGATTCTTTATAACTAATATTCTGATACAGTTATGGGCCGGGGAATGTGGTTTTTAGGCGTATTGAATGGAATAAAGCCTCTGTTTTGATAGCAATGGTGTGTACTTGTAATCAATAATTTCTTGTGTTTATATATAGTACACGAAACAAATCACATTGGGAGGTGTGTAAAATGTTAAAAAGAGACTTATCATTGTCGTTATTATTTGCAGCGTTTGCGTTTGTTGTGGCTGCGGCAATACCCGGTTTTGCAGAGGACGCTGTGGAAGGGACTATTGTCTGTGTAGAGGTTGACGAGGAGGGTAGCATGCAGACGATGACAGAGTTCGAGGAATGTAAGGGGACAATGCTTCAAATGGGAGCGGACGGTAAAATGTATGCCCTGGCGGGGAAAGGGGAAGAAGTTAAGAGCATGAAAGGCGCCGGAGAAAAGCAGACAGTTAGCGGAGAGCTTGCCGGGAACACAAGAGGCTGGATTCTCGCTTCCGCAAATGCGTTAAAAGACGATCAGACTGCTACGGTAACCGGAACTATTGTTTGCCTGCTGCCCGATTATCAAGCCGGAACGGTCAAGCAAGTAGTGGCTACAGGACCATGCACCGAGCTTGAGCCTCATGCTCATGTCGTAAGAACCAAGAGCGGCCAGGTATATGCCCTCTCCGGATCGGAAGACGCTATCAAAAAGCTTGAAGAAATGTCTGACAGAAACGATGTTGAGCTTCAGGGTAAAATTCAGGGCGATCAGGGTGCCTGGGTTCTTTTCGTGAACTAATTTGTAAACTGATCTTGGATTTGAAATACGAAAAAGGGGGATAAGAGACTATCCCCCTTTTTAATTGCTTATTACCAGCTTATTTATCGGTTATTCAGTCTCCACAGTAATAACCCTTTCAGTATTATTGAAGGAGCCTTCGACCACATTTCCGTCCTTGTCCAGAAGCTGAAGGGTTATCACATACTCTCCGCTCGTAAGTCCTGTCACGAATGCGGGAGTCCACTCAGTCATAGTGATAGTCCCGAGCTGGTCATCTGAATCCTTTCTTGTGATCGTGTATTTCGCTTTGTAGCCGTCATCACCAAGCTCAACGTTATTCAGATAGAAGTCGAGCATGATTTTCTTCGAGTCATCCCCCTTGTACTCTCCTTTGGGCCTGCTGTAGATTATAGTAGGTTTGGTATTGTCCAGCATGAACTCTCCGGCTTCTTTTCCCACGTAGAAATTGACTATCTGAGCCGCTTCGGACGATTTGACGCTCTCGTGATATGAGCGGCTGGGGAATACAACCAGAGTGTGAGGGCCCTCTTCGAGCACCCCGATCTCAAAGGGCTTACCGGCTTCATAGTCGGCCATGTAGGGATCGTTATCCAGAATTATGTGTGCGTGCTGGCCCTTCTCCGAATTGGCGATTTCCTTAGCTCTGTCCGTATCCGTCTGAACGCCGAGCTGATAGCTCTCGACATTTAATACGACAGACACATTAGGGTCTTCCAGAACGTCGCCGTCCTTAAGAGAAGTGAACCTGGTCTTCGCTCCCGGGAAAGCTGGCGATCTCTCCCCGGTTTCGATTTTCACCTCATGCGCGGGAGCTGTCGGCTCCGGGCTTGGCTCGGTTTCTTCAACTACTACTGTTTCTTCCTCGACCACTTCCTCATTTACACTTTCGTTGCGCTGCTCACACCCTATAATCAGTGCGGAAGCCGCTAGAACGACTGTGAAAATTGGTAACATTAAAAGACTTTTTTTCATATCGACCACCCCTTTTGCTTTTAATAACTATATATGTATTCTAATTGATTGGATGCTCCAATCCAAAGAAAATTTCTTTCGATCCTCACAAGTTGTCCGGAGATTTAATATGATTAACAAAGATTTACTGGAGATAATAGTGTGCCCCGAAACGAGGCAGGAGCTTGTGCTTGCGGAGCCTGAGGTTGTTGAAAAAATAAATCTTTTAATCGAAAAAGGGGAGTTGCTCAATCGGTCGAAACAGAAGATAACCGAAAGGATCGACGCTGGGCTCGTTCAAAAAGATGACAGGAAGTATTTATATCCGGTAAGAGACGATATACCGATCTTGCTCAAGGACGAGTCCATTTCACTGGATGAAGTATCCTGAACATATAATTGATTATAAGAATATATATTCCATCCCCGGGATAACGTACTCAGCCCCCATCGTCAATTCTTTTCTCTTTTTAATCCGGTGAAGTCTTCCATGTACTTCTCACTCAATTCCTCTTTTACCGGATTCGCATCCCCCCGCTCTATAATTAGCAAATTGAGCATTTCCCCACCGGGTACGAATACATAGGCCGCGATGCTCCCGTCTTCATCTATTCCTTCTCCAGCCGGTTCTACTTTTACGAGCGTACCCCTTCTGAGAATCGACTCCGAATATTTTTTAGCCTCCTTTTCCTTATCCGGGAGAATAGCTATTCCTGTAAGCCTTATCTTTTCAATCTCCCTGTCGGGGAGCTGGCACAAAAAGCTGTCGCCGCCCTCAACCCTGACTACATCACAGTTGAAGCTTTCGAATCTCAAAAAATCGAGGTTCCCGGTCAGATTCTCATAATTGCCACACCCGCTAAACAGCATAATCGCATTTATTAATAGCGTTGTTAGATATTTTATGTTTGCGAGTCTCAACTTTTTCATCATTTGTTCCCCGTTATCTATCTAAGCAGCTGTTTAGCTTGCCGCCACCCCAGACCTATGAGAAAAAAGACAGAGGCACACACCGTCATCGAGGCCCCTGTTGGGATGGATAATATAAACGAAAAAAAGTATCCGAGCGCGGCGGATAATATTCCGAATATCACCGAGAGCAGAAAAACTAGTCTGAGCTTTTCTGTTAATAAAAGTGATGTCAGCGGCGGAAGAGCCAAGAACGCAAAAACGGGGAGGGCGCCCATAGCCCGTGTGCCGACTGCTACAATTACCGCTATAGAAATGAGTAAGGCGGTGTTGAGCAGTCTGACCGGATATTTAAACAATCTTGCTGATTCTTCATCGAATGAAACGAATATAAAGTCTTTAAAAAAGATACGGTGCAGGATGAAAACAATTGCCGCCGCTGCGGGCACTATGTACACGTCTTTCGGGTCGACGACGACAGCGCTGCCGAAAAGAATATTCGCTATATCATGGGCGCCTTTGGTAATCCTGTCGCCGAGTATTATTACCCCTCCCGAGGCGATCAAAAAACCGAAGCCTATTACTCCTTCCCGGCTTATACGTAAGAAATCCCTTTTTAGCGCGAAGAATAGCGCCGCAAGCGCTGTGAGAATTATCGAGAGCGCAAACGGATGAAATAGCGACACGGCTAGGCCTGTGCCGTAGGCTTCCAGATAAAACGCAAGCGCTACGCCGAAGCTCGAGATTTGAGTGAGCGCCGCGCTTACGAAGATTATTCTTCTCAGCACCACATACACACCGAGAAATCCGCATACAGCTCCCGCAAACGCCCCTGCAATCATAGGGTCGCGCCAGAGGAAATAGCTGTTTAAGAATTCATTGAAGACTTCCATTAAGCTCCCGCATATCTAGTCTATTTGTTCCATACCTGGGTTTTTACCGAAGAACCTGAGTACACTTACGCTTTCAAGCATGTCGGTTTTAATTCCGGCCTGAAAAAGACCTCTGTCCTTGTCTATTAAAATCATGTGGTCTGAATATTTCATCACGGTATTTAAGAAATGGCTTACCATTAATATCGCCAGTCTGTTTTCAGTTTTAATGTTGCGTACTAGGTCCATCATCTGGGCTTCTCCCTTTATATCTACAAAAGCCGTCGGTTCGTCGAGCACAAGGATGTCTGGCTCTCCCGCCACTGCACGGGCGAGTAGCGTGCGCTGCCTTTCCCCTCCTGAAAGTGATCTGTAAGGACGGTCCTTAAGATGAAATATGCCGACTTTATTCATGGCTTTACTTACACTTTCCTTATCTGCTTTATTTAATTTCTTTCCGGCGGAGACCCGGCTGTATCTCCCCATGGACACGACCTCGTTGACAGAGATGGGATATATAGGGTCGAAACCTTCTTTCTGAGGCACATATCCGAAAATTAATTCCTTTTCCGCCCGGACATTTCCCGAAACAGGAGGGATTAAACCCGTAAGGGTTTTCAGCAGTGTGGATTTACCTCCCCCGTTCGGACCTATAATCCCCCAGAACTGGTCTTTTTTAATCGAGAGGTTAAGCGGTCCCGTAATACCGTTTTTCTCGTATCCGATTACTAAGTCTTCGAGTTTTATCAAGTCTGACATTCGTTCTCGGCCTTCTGATAACCCCTGGCATTATCTGTCCGGGGGCAATTTCCCTTCTTCCAGCGCCCGCCTATTCCTTATGCCGGTATACCGAATCTTTTACTGACCCGGTTTTATCTTTGAGCGCTGAAGTAACCTCACCCACGATCGCGTCGAATAGCTCGGTGTAAGTGTTTATTCCGTCCCTGCCCTCAACCAGTACAGGCAGGGAAAGAAAAGCAGCCCCTGTTTTTTCGGCAACGAGTGAGGCGGTTTTTTCGGGATAGAAGTTGGCGGCAATAATCAGCTTTACCTGCAGTTTCTCCATACTTTTTATGAGATTTGCAACGTGGGAGGGCGAAGGGGGTATGCCGGGCTTGGGTTCTATGTATCCCGCTTCCGTAAGGCCTGCCCACTTGGTGAAATAGATCCACATCTTGTGGTAAGTTACTACTTTAGTGCCTTTAAACGGCTTCAGCTCCGTCTCCCACTCACTTATTTTGAGCCTCAGGGTACTGGCGAAATTTTTGAAATTCTCCTCGTAATAAGAGGCGTTTTCAGGGTCCATACGTATTAACCTGGCCGCGATTCCTCGGGCGACCGGAATGCCGTTCCGGGGGTCGAGCATATAGTGAGGATTACCACCCGGGTGCACGTCTCCTATGGATCTGTCAACAGGAGCGGTCGGGATTTCGAGAACGTTTTTAATCGATGTCGATGCGTTGTAATGGCCGAGAGCCGCAGGCGCGGCGATGTCCGAATTTCGAGCTCCCGTGATGAGTATCGGGAGCCAGCCTATTTCAAGATCCAGACCGTTATAGACCAGAAGATCCGCCTGGTTTAATCTGGTAATAAAAATCGGCTTTGCGTCTACAAAATGAGGGTCCTGATAACCCTTCGCAAGGCTTTCCACTACGACTTTATCGCCCCCTATCTCTTTCGCGATGGCTGCGAAATCGGGAATCGATGTAACTATCTTCACCTCCGCGGATGCGTCTCTTCCTTCTGAAAAGATGGAAATCGACGCAAAGGCAAAAACCAGTGTCAGGAATCGAATATTCGTATATATTTTCATAAAAATTACCTCCTATATTTGCGTGTTAATACCGGTGTGCCCCGTGCGCGCCGATCGCGTACTGGAACTGGAGAAAGATCGCGTGCTGATTGGGGCCGAAGCTCTGGTTCAGATAATCGTATTCGAGCCGCATTCGTGAAAATTCGCTCGGATTGAATGTCAGCATGGGTGAAATTCGGTAAGTTCTTCCCAAAAGGCCCAGCATGCCTTCCTCCTCTCCTTCTTCGTCCCGCAGCAGACTGAAAGTACCGGCGGGCTCTACCAGGAGACCTTCTTTTTCCTCTTCGACAGGGGTGTTGGTGTCGATTATGCCGAATCTGAATCCTGAGTTCCATCTCTTGGCGAATCTGTAGACAAGCTGACCGTACCATCCCCAGTTCTCCAGGTTTTCTTCCGGGGTTTCGGCATCCAGATACATAAACTCGGATTGGAGCATTATTTCCTGATACGGATTGTTTCTGAGCGGGCGGTATTTGGCGAACAGGTCGATTCCGTAGAGGTTCGACCTTGCACCCGGAGCGGTTCCGTTGGAGCCGGTTGCGAATGAGCCGCCCAGACTTACGCCGAGAGATTCAGAGAGCTCGAAGAAGTTGGCTATATGGAAAATGTAAAGCAGCCTTCCCAGATCGTTAGCGTCCTCGTCCCTCGCAAAAGTGGGGGTCTCAACCTCGGGGCTCCCGCCTGAGGCGCTTAACTCCATATACCAGGGCACGGGGACAAGAAAGTTTGCCTCTATACTGGTCGGGTTCAGGTGCTCTCCCAGGAACTGCGCCGCAGGGAGCGGCAGGGTTACAAAATTCTGGCTATGCCTGTGTATCTGGTTGATCCTTCCGAACTTGGCTCTCATCTTTCCCACTCTGAATTGTGAGTTCAGAGGGAGACTAAAAAGTGTGGTTCCATATGCCTCTTCTATCTCTATTCCTTCTTCCGTAATTGGAAAAAAGCTGTCGAATCTGAAGTAAGGGTCGACATTTGCCTGGAACCCCAGCTCGATTTCCTGAACATTTACCCCTGTGTTTTGCGGATCGATCTCGGCAAAAACAAATGGATCGTCCTGTGAATACCATGCCCCCGCGAAAATTCCTGTAACGCTGATCTCGGGGTTGAGTGTGTTTAATGCTTTACCCAGAAATGTCTGTCCCTCCTCTGAGGGCGGCTCTATTACGGTTAAATCCGTTTCCTCTTCAACTTCAATTGTTTCAGCTTCATCTTTAGCCTGCTGCTCCAGAACGTGATTCCTTTCCTCCAGGTCGTCTATTCTTTCCTGCATCTTTTCCATCATCTGTTTAAGCTCTTTTAGCTCCTGCTTTATTTCATCTCTCTCCTGACCGTGAGCCTTATGATTAATTAATGGGGAGGAGACTATTGATAAGGCAAAGAGGACAATAGTAGTTCTTCTCAAATTCATTATTCACCTCCAGAAATGTTCTCGAATTTATAAACGAGGGCATATATCCTCATTCGCGGGGCTTAATATTTTATTCCGGAGGATTAGCCGGGCAGACGGGATAATCCGCGATATAGCCCATTTAGATCGGGACTAATCGGTTAGCGGATATATAAATCCGTATTAGGAGATTGAGGGTAGAAAGCCCGCAATTAAGGATATTAAGTTAGATGGTCGGAGGTGACCGGGACGGTTTGTTTAGTTTTAAAAATGGATCGGGAATTAAATAGCCTGAACCTATAAAAGTAACTGATTGTCCTGAATCAATAAGCTCAATTACAGAACTTGTGCCTGAAAGCTTAATATTCCCATGTAGTAAACAGGCTGAGCAATCTGCAGCCGAGTGATTGCCGGCAGGTATTGAACCCGCGATAAGTATGGAAGAGTCCGGGCTTACGCTGATTCTATGGGTATGAATGCTTACCGAAAATACGAATAGGAAGGCTAGAAAAGGGATGAAGAGCTTTGATGCCGCTCTTTTGTTAATTTCTCTTACCGGTTTCATCCGACACCTGACTTATTTTTCGATATTACCATTTCGTTGGCTATTGTACAAGCCGCTTCCTCGACGGTTAGCGAAACGTCAAGCTCGATGCCGCGTTTCTTCAGCTCGGAAAAAAGCTCTCCCAGGACCGGGGGCTCGATATGACACTGTGAAAGTGTTTTCATCTGCGAAAATATCTCCTTCGGCGTTCCCTTGCCAACAATCCTGCCCCCTTCGGCGATTAAATAAACCGTGTCCGCTATAAGCGGGACTGTATTCATATTATGAGTCGATAGTATAATGGCGGTCCCGTTTTCGCTGTTTACGGTGTTCAGAAGCTTGATGAGCTCGCTTCTGCAAGTAGGGTCTATGTGCTCGAACGGCTCATCCAGTATCAGAAGCTCGGGTTTGGTAACGAGCGCCCCCGCGATTCCCACCTTCGTTTTCTCACCCCCGCTCAGGTAATGCGGGACTTTATCCTTGAGATGCTCTATGTCGAGTTTTTTCAGAATATCACCGACCAGCATTTCGGTCTCTTCTTTCCTGTAGCCGTAATTCCTCGGGGAGAACGATACGTCGTCCCAAACCCGGGGAGCTATAATCTGAAGGTCCACATTCTGAAGCAGCGCTCCGACCCTCTCCCTTATCTTTTCGTAGTCTTTTGAGGGGTCTATACCCAGGACCTCTATTTCACCGCCGGAAGCCTTGAGAAGCCCCAGAAGAAGCGACAGCAGTGTTGATTTACCGCTCCCGTTGGGCCCGAGCATGACTACGCGCTCACCCTTCCTTACGGTAAACTCCTCGCCGTCGAAAAGAAGCGCCGTCCCGTCGGGATATTTAAAATTAAGATTTCTGACCTTTACTAACTCTTCCAAAATATCACCCTGTGTTTTTCCAGCAGGATATATAAAGCCGAAGCTATAAACGCCAGAACGGAGAAGGCAGTCAGATACGCGCCGTATTGAACAGGCCCGGCTTCAAAACGTATCATGAGTGAGACGGTGAGAATCAAGCCGCCTAATATAACCGCAGCGAAGTCGTTCCTGCCGGCTTTTTCTTCCCTCTGGCCTTCCAGCATTTTTCCTCCGTAGCCCCTTACATTCATTACGCCGTAAAATTTTTCCGACATGTCGAGCCCCCTTACCAGAAGCAGACCGATTCCGGATGAAAAATTCACGATATTTTTCAGGTATCTTCTCCGCGTGAGCCCGCCCCTGACCCTGAGCGCTTTAACGAGATTGTCTGTGAGCTCGAGAAGGATGAAAACCGATCTGTACGTAAGTACCATGCCTTCGGCGATAATTTTGGGGAGCACAGGCCTGATTGATGAAAAGATATCCGGGTAGGGCGTGGTAACTATCAGAATTACCATTGTCAGCGCCGCCGTAAGCGCTTTAAGGATTATAACGCCCGCCCTTATCCAGCTTCCGTTCCAGCTTGCCACGGCGAAAATCAGGGCAAATATCGCCGGGTATGCGGCAATGCTAATGACCTTTATCAAAGGGAGCCTGCTCCATATGACAAGCGAGGCGAGGGAGAGGTAGATTCCGAGCAGGAGGTACATATCGCTTGAGATTACAACGGATGTGATAACGAGGGCCGCGAAGATGAGCTTGGACAGAGCCTTCGCTCTGTGGAGAAAACTCGACCCGCTGTTCGCGTAATAATCTATTATTGCAACGTCCATGGTTGAGCCTCTAAGTCCTCTCCACCGCGATCAGGTCAGGCCTGACCCGCGATATATATTTTATGACGAGTCCCGTTATCACCGCTTCAAGCAGCCACCCGAGAGGCGCGAGAATAAAGACGGTTTTGGCGAACCTGACGAAGTTAATCCCTTTATTCGTAATCCGATTTACACCGTCCTCATGATCGGCATCTTTAATGTCATGCTCTGCCTCAAAGGTCTTTACCGGGTCTATATGAGAGGCGTAAACTATTCCCAGCATAACGTTCGTGCTTAAAAAAAGGCCTACTATTACCGCAAGAGAGGAGGCCCAGCCGGGAGATTGTTTGCCCAATAGCGCCAGGAATAATTGAAAGAGGTAATAACCGAATACGGCTTCAGCGCCCGTTACAATAGTGTTGAGTCCGACGACCGTTATTCCGCCGTGGCCGAACATCGCGATTATCAAATCGACTATAAATACGGAGATAAACGCGAGAGCCGGCCCCAGTATGATTCCCGCTACGACGCCTAAATTTATATGGTAAGCGATGGGGACGATCTCAAGCGTCATCCCTACGATCATAAGGGCGGAGACGATGCCGATAAGGGGGACCTTGCGCCTGATGTCGATTCTGCTGACCCGTCTTATGCAGAAAGACAGAATCAGCGCCGTGGCTACCCATCCGATCAAAACGATCCAAATAGGAAGCACGCCGTCGGGTATATGCATGTGAGACATTTATTATTTCCCTCTTCTCAAGCCTGACATTCCCTGCACTTGCCGAATAACTGAAGGAAATGATTCTGTATAAGCACGCCCGTATCCCGGGACAGCTTTTCGGATAATTTGTCGAGCGGGCAGTCGGCGAATTCGATGACCTTATTGCATTCCGTGCAGACTACCGGGTGGCGGTGCCCCTCGGGCGCTATGGCATAGCTGTGACACCCGTCCTCCAGATGCACCTTCACGGCCAGATCGAGCTCGACCAGGGTCTCAAGCGAGCGGTAAACAGTGGCGAGTCCTGTCTCCGGAAGAAGGTCCTTCACTTTCAAATGTATATTATTTATGGACAGATAAGCCGCGTTATCCTGAAGGACTTTAAGTACGGCGAGCCTCTGAGGAGTGCACTTTAAGCTCTTCTTGTGAAAAATAGCTCTCAAACTGTCCGCATTTTCTATATTGAACGATGTCTTTTTCATTTTTCCAGTTTATTATGCGTTAGGCGATCTCTAATTGAGAAAGATTCTCAATTATAAGCATTTATACTTAGGCTGTCAATTTTGCACATATAATTCCTCAATCATTTCTACGTGCCTATAATAAATCTGGTACTAGTGAAAGTTGCGTATTTTAGAGTATAATACTTTTCACTACCAATTTGAGAAAACACTTAGTCAATAATTCAACCATTCCACGTAAAATTTTGATATTTGATTCTGTCAGGTTCCAAATGGGAAGAAATATAAAGGAGCGTATTATTTTATGAAATCGTTTGAAGATTTAAGTTTGTCGGGTGATACGTTAAAAGTCCTTGAGCAAAAGGGCTATGAAGTGCCCACCAGCATTCAGGAGTTAACCATACCCGCGGTTCTCGAAAGTGAGAGCGATATTGTCGCACAGGCTCAGACCGGTACGGGTAAAACCGCCGCGTTCGGGATTCCCTTGATTGAGCTGCTTCGGGAAAACTCGGGCACGGTACAGGCGCTTGTCCTTACTCCGACGAGGGAGCTGGCTATTCAGGTGGCGGAGGAGATTAATTCTTTAAAAGGAAATAAGAACTTGAGTATTGTTCCCGTTTACGGCGGACAGTCTATAAACCTTCAGCTGAGAAGCTTGAGGAAAGGCGTTGACGTTGTTGTGGGGACACCCGGAAGGATACTCGATCACCTGGGAAGCCGCGCGCTGAAGCTAGATAACATCTCTTATCTGGTTCTGGATGAAGCCGACGAGATGTTGAACATGGGTTTTATCGATGATGTGAGAAAAATAATGGACCACACCGCAAGCGAAAAGCGGACAATGCTTTTTTCGGCTACCATGCCCAGAGAGGTTTTGCAGATCGCAAAGAAATACATGCGTGAATACGAGACGCTAAAGGTACAAAATGAGCCGCTTACAGTAAGCCAGACCGATCAGATTTATTTTGAAGTTTCGGCGTCCGACAAGTTTGAAGCCCTTTGCAGAATAATAGACGTTGAAGAAGATTTCTTCGGCCTCATATTTTGCAGGACGAAGGTGGATGCCGATAAGGTCGCCAGCCGTCTGAGCAAGAGGGGCTATGACGCGGACGCCCTGCATGGCGACCTGTCCCAAAACCAGAGAGAAAAGATACTGAACAAATTTAAAAAGCGTATGCTGAACGTTCTTGTGGCGACCGACGTTGCAGCGAGGGGAATAGATGTGGAAAATCTGACGCACGTCATCAATTACGCGCTTCCTCAGGACTCAAAGTCCTACGTCCACAGGATCGGGCGCACCGGACGCGCCGGGAGGGAAGGAAACGCCATAACGTTTATTACGCCTGAGGAGTACAGAAAACTTCAGTACATAGTCAAAGAAACAAAAACCGATATTAGAAAAGCCTCTCTGCCGAAGGTTGCCGACGTCATTAAAACGAGAAAAAACAAGATTAAAACCGAATTGGAAAATATAGTGAAAATCCATCCCGATAGTGAGTACGTCGAGATGTCCAAAGAGCTCTTAAAAGATGAAAAGCCGGAGCATATTGTAGCGGCTCTTATTCAGAACTCCTTCAGGGATAAGCTCGCCGAGAATGATTATAACGAGATCGGCGATACCGCCCCCGACCTCAAGGGTAAAACGAGGCTCTTTGTGGCTCAGGGAAAAAGGGACGATTTCACACGAAAGAAGCTCGTGAATTTCATAAAGAAAAAATGCCACATAAAAAGCAGTGAAATTAAAGACATCCAAATACTCGAAAAATTCTCTTTTGTAACCCTTCCTTTTCACGAAGCGGAAGTATTATTGTCATACTTCAGGGGAAAGAAAAAAGGTTCCGAGCCTTATATCACAAAGGCCAAAAAAACCCGGAAATACGCCTAAGTCCGCGTTGCCCCATTTAAAATGGTTTCTTGAATATTTTTAACAGTTTACTGCCGGACGGGTTCGAGATCGTCTAATTGATATCTTTGACCATAAGTAAAGCATATCCTGTGTAATGTATCAGCTCATGCGGTACGACCTTTTCACGTGCGGTTTCATAAAAGGCGTGACGCTCGTAGAGTCTCTTTGCTCCCTCGTTCTGCTCGAAGACAATCAGGCTTATCCGGGAAAGCTTGTTTTCTCTTGCTTTCCGCTCTGCAATCTCCAGGAATTTAGTACCTATCCCCATTCCTCGATAGTCGGGAAAAACGGCAATTCCGCTAATGTAGTAGCTGTCGTGCTGCTCGAGTTTGCTGTAGGGCGCCAGAACCGGGTCCGCCTCCGCTTCCGGCTCGGCATTTTCAGTAGAGTACATTGGAAATGAAACCATCATTCCGATTACCTCCCCGCCCAACTCCGCAACGACACAGTTTTTATAACCGAAGAGTAGATCATCTCTGGAATAACGCCTCTCCGCGACTTCCAGAATATCTTCCCCCGGCTCGGCAAGCTTTGTCCAGACATAGTCCGCCACGCCGTCAGAAGCGATACTGAAGAGCTTTGCGATTGTTCTGCAGTCGGCCTTTTCAGCAGGGCGGTACATGACTGCGTCTCGGCTATCTTCGGTCATTATTTATTTAGCAGAGGGCATCTTCTTTATTTCACTATATCTGAAACAGTCGGTGACGTGGTCGTTCACCATTCCCGCTGCCTGCATGAATGCGTAACATATCGTGGAGCCTACGAAGCTGAACCCCCTTTTCTTAAGGTCCTTGCTCATGGCGTCCGACTCAGGTGTTTTCGCGGGCAGTTCATTTAAAGATTTCCATTTATTGTGTATAGTACGGTGACCTACGAATTGCCATATATATTCGTCGAACGTACCGAACTCCTCGACCACACGGAGAAACGCCTTCGCGTTACTAACAGCGGAGTTTACCTTAAGACGGTTTCTTATAATCCCCGGGTCTTTCAGGAGCCACTCGATTTTTTTGTCGTCATACAGCGCGACTTTACCGGCATCGAAATTGTCAAAAGCCTTCCTGTACGAGTCTCTCCGCCTTAAAATGGTTATCCAGCTAAGCCCGGCCTGGGCGCCGTCGAGCACTATCATTTCGAAAAGCTGGCGGTCATCGTGCACCGGCACGCCCCATTCGTTATCGTGATAATCCAGATACAGAGGATCCGTACCCGGCCATTCGCACCGGTTTTTCATGCTCTCTCCTGTTCTTTAATCCGGATCGCGGTTTACGGTTTCGGGGGAAAATGCCGGAAGGCAAACGGCTATATACTTAGCGCCCCCTGGTTCAGGCGTGCTGTACCGCACCCACTCGCCGGGGTTTGTGACCACTGCCTGCCCCGCGCCTACTTCCAGAGCCCCGCCTTCGTGCTCGACTATGAGCGTGCCCTCAAGCACCACGGTTATTTCCCGGAATTCCGGACTCTGCCCCGGCTCAAGCCATCCCTCGGGTGACGTCATCCGAGCGACGCTGACATCCGTATGATTGGAATTGACCCTGCCCGCATATTCTTCGATCTTTTTCGGTTTATTCCCCGCCGCTTCTATAATTGTGGGCTTTTCGATCAGTATGGGCATCAAGCCTGACCTTCTGAAACAGATTCTTCCGGTAGTCCCTGCTTAATGTTTCCTTTAACGGGCGGCGAAAAAAATGTACGTTTGAGAAGTGAGGCCGATATTGGTTCTCTCAGGTTCCACGGCATTATCGACATGCATCTGGCGAGAAAGCAGTATCCGGTAAGCACCATCGCCCATGTGCCGACAACGGGAATCCAGTATAAAAAACGGAGAGGCTCCCATAGAGCGACTATCATCCATATTAAAAAGGCGATGCGAATCTGCACGGGGAATGCCGTGATTTCGCCTTCCCTTATACTAAAATGTACGACCTGAACGGCTGACAGGGCGATTGCGAAATAGAAACCCGCGAACCAGCCTGCTACTCCCAGTGTTAAAAAGACAACCGTTAGGAGTCAGTACCACCAGCTTAATTTGTTGTACATTAACATAACATGCGACCCCCCCTCGCGGGTTTCCCCAGGTGTTAAATTCAAACCCGGATCTTCAACACTCACTATAAATCAGATGATTCGGGATGGCAAGAGCGGATATCAGTCCTGATAAAGTTTTGGTTGCATCGAAGTTTTATAAAATTTACACTTAGGTAAAACGTGCTGGTCGTATTCCGGTTTCAGCAATAAAAAACAATATCAGGAGGGCATTGCAATGATAAGAAAAATTTTAAGCTGTGCTTTTATTCTTGCAGTTATTGCTTCTGTGGGCTTGGCTCAGGCCCAGGAAGAGGGAGGGCCGCAGTGGATAACCGGGGAAGTGGTGTCGATGGAAGAAGGTCGGAACGAGAGCCTAATGAGTTTAAGGATGGCTGATGGTGAGGCTTTTAATGTCGCCGTAACTAACGACCTCCTGGAGGGAGTAAACGTGGGTGATGTGGTCACTGTACAAATAATCAAGGGATGGGCGGAATTGGTGGAAATCGCAGAAGATAATACGCCGCAAACGCCCAGGCCTGAAAAGAAGGACAGCGGCGCTCAGTGGGTGGCGGGTGAAGTCGTAACCATAGAGGAAGGCGCGACCGACAGCCTGATAGGAATTAAGATGTCTAACGACAAGGTGTTTAACGTTGCGGTGTCCAATGAGAAATTAAAAGGCGTCAGCGTGGGTAATTACATTACCGTTAAGATTGTAAAGGGCTGGGCCCAAAAAGTCAGTAAAAAAGAGGGCAGCTGAATTAAAGCGGGTCATTAAAATTAATCTCCGCCAGGCCGAGAGCAGAACAATCAGGCCCGGCTTTTCTAGCATAATCAGGGTGAAGTGCAACCGGATGAAAAAAGTCTGAATCCTTTTTATCCCGTTTGGTATCCTAATAAATAGAATAAGAAGCACATCGATAAACAAAAGCACATCCTATACCATCCTCCTTGAGGAAAAGAGGCCCTCAGATTATCGAGGGCCTCTTTTTATTTAAGCTGTTGTAATTATTAAATATATTTCAAGCTTAGTTGTTCATAATGTTTATTGCTACATTGCCTCATCTAAGAAGGGCTCCGTCCCATGCCGTTTCGCCCGGGTGTGAGTATATTGGAGTTGTGCTCAGGTTTTTATGTCCCAAAACGATTGCGCGTGAGTAGGCGGGATGACCCTTGTCTATTTTGTCTCTCCGAGTGCTTCTCTGGCTATTATATTCCTTTGTATCTCGGAAGTGCCTTCGTATATCTCGGTTATCTTGGCGTCGCGGAAGTACCTTTCGACAGGGTAGTCGACCGTGTAACCGTAGCCTCCGTGGATTTGTATCGCCTTCGTCGTGACCCACATTGCGGTTTCCGAAGCGAAGAGTTTCGCCATTGCGGACTGTTTCGAGTAATTAACCTCTTTATCCTTCATTACAGCAGCCTGCCACGTGAGAAGCCTCGATGCCTCGATTCTCGTCGCCATATCGGCAATCATGAACTGAAGCCCCTGAAAGTCGGAGATACTCTTGCCGAATGCCTTACGTTCCTTTGAATATCTGACGGATTCCTCAAACGCCGCCCGGGCGATACCCACTGCTTGCGCTGCAACCCCGATCCTGCCGCCGTTAAGGGTATTCATGGCGATTTTGAATCCTTGCCCTTCCGTTCCGAGCATTGCGCTTTCCGGTACCTCGCAATCCTCAAAGAATATTTGCGCCGTGCTTGAGGCTTTGATTCCCAGTTTGTGCTCAAGTTTTCCGACTTTTACCCCCGGTGTGTCCATGTCTATTATGAATGCTGAAATTCCATGGTGTTTCTTGGAAGGATCGGTTGCGGCTATCAGTATCATGACGTCGGCCTCGGCGCCGTTGGTTATCCAGGATTTCGTGCCGTTTATTATGTAGCTTTTTCCTTT
This sequence comes from Deltaproteobacteria bacterium, assembly GCA_040223695.1. Taxonomy (NCBI): domain Bacteria; kingdom Pseudomonadati; phylum Myxococcota; class Myxococcia; species Deltaproteobacteria bacterium. The sequence continues at coordinate 50,289 of JAVKFU010000019.1, read as the reverse complement.
TTTCACAACGAGTGTTCTCATGCCCGCCGGGTCCGAGCCCGCCTCGGGCTCGCTCAGCGCGAAACATCCGAGCTTCGCCCCGCTCGATAAATCGGGCAGATAAGAGTTCTTTTGCTCTCCTGTGCCGTAGGTGATAACGGGATCGCATACGAGGGAATTATTAACGGACATGATAATCCCTGTAGAGGCGCACGCCCCGCATATTTCCTCAAGCGCTATAACGTAGGATAGGCAGTCGAACTCACTCCCCCCGTATTTTTCAGGCACTATCATTCCCATGAAGCCGAGCTCCCCCATTTCAGCGACTATGTCTTTGGGGAATTTGCCTTCGCGGTCATTTTTTGCGGCGACGGGCTTAATTTTATTGATTGAGAAATCCCGTGCGGTTTTTTGAATCAGCTCCTGTTCTTCAGAAAGATTTATTATGGACATCTTAAGACACCTCCCCGGGTTAAGTTGGCCGACCGAGCGCTTGCTCGCTTATACATTATAAAAACATACATGAAAAAAGTCAACAAATTTTTATTGAATCGCTCTCAGTATAAGCTCGGTCTGAATCTTGATGTAGCGTTTGAGTGTGTAGTCCTTCTGGATCGCCCAGCGCCTGAATGCCCACATCTGCCCCTGTACCATTATGTCATGAGCAACTATCTTTGCGGTGCTTCTGTCGATATTGAATACTTTTTCCTCGATTCCCTGCACGATGATGTTCTCGAATATCCCGGTTAAATCGTTTTCAGCGGAGAGTATATAGTTTCTTTCCTTGCGGTTCAGAGATTTCGTTTCCTGATATAAAAGCAGCGAGTAATCCTGGATTTCATCGATAATCGTAAAATAATCTCGTATGGCGTTTTTAAGATTTTCTCTGGGGTCCTTTTTGCCTACAAGAGAGCTTTCCAGTTTTTCGCTTACGCTTTTAAATATATAATCGCAGACGAGAAATAATATATCCTCTTTGGTCCTGATATAGTCGTAGAGAGCGCCCATGCTCATGCCGAATTCTTTCGCTATCTCGCGCACGGTGGTTTTGTGAAACCCCTTCTTCACGAATAATTCGACAGCGGCGTTCACCAGCTCCTGCCTTCTGACGCTTATAAGGTCCTTATCCTTTATATTGGAGGCTATCCGGGTCTTTGAGTCTGTTGCTCCGCTCTTGTTTTTCATAGTCAGATTGATTGATAATACGCAGGAATTTAAAGGAATCAATAGAATAACATAAAGTTGGAATACTGCTCTACTCTCATGAATTTATCGTAAACATAAAGAATTCTAAGTAAGTAATAGATAACCGAATGAAACCGTGCCAGGATTCCTGGCGTATATTATTTGTAAACAAACTTTAACTGACGGGGGGAAAACAGATGAATATCATGAAACTCGCGGAGGTCTTCCCGGCAGTATTGGTGGTCGTTGCGTTATTTGCATTCGTACCGAACGGATTCCCGGCTACCGGCCTCAAACTGAACCCCGACCTGAATTACTCAAGCGATTCCGACGACGGCCCGCTTATAACCGGGGACAATATGTCTGACGGCGAGATTAAAAATGGCAAACCGGCCTATGTGATTTTTTATCACCGCGAGTGTTATAACTCCAAGCGTCAGGCCAGAAGGACAGTCGAGCTGTATCAAAAATACAACGGCGAGGTGGATTTTATTGTTGTCGATCTGAACTCCCCGCTTTCCAAAGAGCAGAAAGACCTGCGCGACCGTCATTATAAAAATTACATACCCCACGTAACGCTATATGATAAAGAAGGCAAAGTCGTTTACGACGGGAGCGGGGAAGTAAGCAACGATAAAATGTCCGGTGTATTAGATCCGCTGCTCTAGACTGCTTATTTCGTTTTCACGGGCAGATTCGGCGTTGTTACGTCGAATCCTCCCACTTTCCTGATATTGACGTTGAGGGTTCTTTTATCGACGCTCTTCCCGCCAATTCTCTGTATGTTCACATCCGTTATGCCGTTTGACGCAATTACAGGCTCGGTTATAAAAAGCGGCTTTAGGAGGACTCCCCAGAGCCCTATCGCGATGAGCGTGAGCATTACTTTCGTGTAAAGGTCGATTTTCATAGCTTTCCTCCCTGATTTTAGTCTTAAAAAACTATACACCGATTTCTGTCTAATTTGTTCAGGTACATATACCGGTAGATTTAAGGAGATTACTTTGTATTCAGCAGGGTCTTATTTTTATTGTTGGCGCGAAACTCCGCTTCGTTGTCCCAAGGCTGTACCTTCCATTTTCGAAAATTAACCGGTCCGGAACGATATAGCAGTTTTCCGTTTAGCCGATTCGGTCATTTGAATGGATTCAAGGTGTTGAGCTCGGTCAATGTTTCGATTAATTTCGGCTTCTCTACGAAGAGTCGGTATTGCATTAACTTTAGTATCGAGGACAGGTCTTTCCATTCCGACATAAATGATTCATGACCCGTCACGATTTCCTTGGCTTCGTCTATGCTCGCGTGGAGATAATCGGAAAAGGTCTTATTCGCGATCTCGTCCTCGAAAGACTCTATGATTTTGGGGAATTCGCCCTTTTCGAGCCAGATGCCGTGGCAGCTCCGGCAGTAATTTACCTCGACTCCTGTGTGCCCGTATTCGATGTTGAGGGTATTAAGGTCGCAAACCGGGCATTTGAGGTCGGTCTCTTTGGACTTGAAATTTTCAGGGTGCTTCCATATGTCGAAGTCGAACCAGTTCAGGTTTTCATCTACGGCCTCTTCGGCTTCGTGCAGCTCGCCTTTCTCGAACCAGATTCCCTTGCACGACTCGCATTCATCCACATTTACCGGCCCTATGACCTTCTCTTTTAATTCAATACCGCACTTCGGACATTTTTTCATGATTTCTCCCGGTACAAGTTAAATCTTGAAAATACGAACATAATATATAGATTAGAATGCCATTTCTGGTAATTATTGCAATTGCCCGGCTGAGGCTCAGGCTGCTATATTCCGTATGCAATACGGAATGAAGTCCGGTTTGGCAACCGGCTCATGCGGAAAGTAATTCTTTTAGCTAGAGAACGTCGGCTTTAACCACCCGGCCGCCCATGAAATAGAGGTAAACGCAGTCATAGTTCAGCCCCATTTGCGTCTCGCAGCTGTAAATCCATTTTTCGTCATATCTGGCCTTCTCGGGCGTAGTGTCTTTTTGCCACGGCTCCCCTATCGCCTCAATTACTTCCTCTTTGCTCATGCCTTTAAAGTCGCGGCCGTTCTCGATCTCTTTCATAACCGCATTGCCGCTCGATTTGGAGCCTTGGGCTATTTCAATCGGGCTTTCGAGGGCGAAAGTGTGATTGAAAATTATTAAGAATAAGATCAATGAAAAAAGAAAAATGACAGGGCTAGTTTTAAACCTTGAATTTGCTAGGTTCATTGGCTGATTTTCCTTTGTTGATTTGTTCAAGATTCTCTGTTGAGTTATTGGATGGGTTTAGGTCTAATCGGAAAGTTAAAACCTCCCAAAGCCCGACAATCCAAATGGAGTGAAAGCCTAGTGATTTTGCATATTCCGAAAAGTTATCACAGAATTGGTTGACAACCGGGCGGAATGTGTGGCCTGCTAATCGGGTAGCATCCAGTGCTAGCACGATATTTTTACGGTAGCTGCTTGGAATTTTGGCTTCAGATGCTTTCATTTCAATCGAAGTTTTTATATCCGACTCGAATAGTAATGGTTTTCCTTTTTTGTTTACTTCCCCTTTAGTTGATAATTTTTTCCAGAATTTTTGCTCTATTACAACTCTAACAACCTGTATCTCAATTATTTTTTTGGGATTATCTAGATCGTATGCCACACAATCTGCAACATCATCATCGCCAACGCGCTCTGGTTGTGACCAATTGTCGCCAGAACGGTTTAACACATTAATTAATATCTGACCTGCAAGTAGGGTATCCTGCTCGCCTTGTGGGCTTTTTCCTTTCAATGATGAAGAGATAGTGCCATCTTTTTCAAGCATTGCAGATGATTCTGTACCTTGGCGTTCGGATTCTGAAAATCCTATTATTTTTCCATTTTCTTTTCTGAGTATAGATATACACTCTTTAGCTTCCATAGTCTCTTTCGGTATTACTCTGATTTTATTCATTTTTAATATTTATTCCCCAAACTCAAACCCAAGCTCGTTGTCTTTAACTACAATCCTCACCTCTCCTCCGCCGGTGGAGAGGTTGCCGAACAGGATTTCGTGAGTTAGCTTCTGAGTGATTTCGCTGTCTATGAGACGCTGGATCGGCCTCGCGCCGAGCTGCCTGTCGTAGCCCTTGTCCGCGATGTACGACCTCGCCTCGGGCGTAAGCTCGAGAGTGACCTTCTTTGCCTTGAGCCTGTCCGCGAGCTGCCCGACCATTTTGTCCACAATCTTTTCAACCACCCCTTTGGTGAGCGCGTTGAAATGGAGCGTGGCGTTGAGACGGTTTCTGAATTCGGGACTGAAGTAGCGCTCTATAGCCTGGACACTCTTGTCTTCATATTCATCCTTCTCGAATCCGACTGTTCTCTGGCTGCTCTCCCTCGAACCGGTGTTGGTCGTGAGAATGAGCACTATCTGCCTGAAGTCCACTTTCCTTCCGTTAGAGTCCGTAAGCGTCGCGTGGTCCATTACCTGAAGCAGTACATTGTAGATGTCCTCATGCGCCTTTTCGATTTCATCCAGTAGCAGAACCGCGTGCGGGTTTTGATGGACCGCTTCAGTGAGCTGCCCGCCCTCGTCGTACCCGACGTACCCCGGAGGAGAGCCGATGAGCCGGGAGACGGTATGCTTCTCCATGTACTCGCTCATGTCGAAGCGTATAAACTCTATGCCGAGCGCCTCGGCGAGCTGCTTCGCAAGCTCCGTTTTGCCTACCCCTGTAGGGCCGGCGAACATGAAATTCCCGACTGGCTTATTGGGCTCGCTCAGACCCGAGCGCGACATCTGAATAGCGGTGACCAGTTTATCGACAGCATTATCCTGACCGAAAATAACCTTCTTGAGATCGGCGGCCAGCGTCCTGAGCCTGTTTCTGTCATCGACCTTTACGGTGCGTGAAGGAATCTTGGCTATCTTTGAAACAAGGGCTTCTATGTCCTTGACCGTTACCTGCTTTATCTCCGACTCGTAGTCTCTGAGTTTTACGTCGGCCCCGGCTTCGTCGATTAAATCAATCGCCTTATCGGGGAGCCTCCTGTCGTTCATGTATTTTGCGGATAGCTCGACGGCCGCCTTGAGCGCGGGGGTGGAATATTTGACCTTGTGAAAATCCTCGTAGTATTTCTTGAGCCCCTGCAGTATTTTGACGCATTCATCCTGGCTCGGCTCATAGACGTCTATCCGCTGAAATCTCCTCGCGAGCGCGTGGTCTTTCTCAAAAACGCTCCTGTATTCCTTGAGCGTGGTCGTTCCGATACAGCGTATTTCGCCGTTCGCCAGAGCGGGCTTGAGCATGTTTGAAGCGTCGAGAGTACCTCCCGAAACGGCTCCCGCGCCTATTACGGTATGTATTTCATCGATGAACAGTACTTTTTTCTCATCGCCCTTCACATTGTCGATTATGGCTTTGAGCCTCTCCTCGAAGTCGCCTCTGTAACGGGTGCCGGCAGTCAGCGAGCCCATGTCGAGGGCGTATATATCCGTGCCCTCAAGCGCGTTCGGGACTGTATTCTCGGCTATTCTCAGCGCGAGCCCTTCGGCGATAGCGGTTTTTCCCACTCCTGCGTCACCGACAAAGATCGGATTGTTCTTGCGCCTTCTGGCCAGTATGTGAATCGTGCGGTCGATCTCCGATTCGCGGCCGATCAGGGGGTCGAGCTTACCGTCTCTGGCCTTTTTAACGAGATTCGAGCAGTATTCGGACAGAGGGTCTTTGGGTATCTGCTCGGTCTGTGCGTCGGTTTTTGCTATGCTCGTGGATTTTTCCTGCTGGCCGTATGTCGCGCCCCCGTGCGATATGTACCTTACGATATCATAGCGGTTTATGCCCTGCTCGTTCAATAAATACACAGCATGGGATTCATCGACCCTGAACATCGCGACCAGAATGTTGCCGCCGTTTATCTGGGACTTGTCCGCCGACTCGGCGTGCATCGCGGCCAGCCTGAGAACGAACTGGCTTCCCGCCGAGTACTGCGGGTCCGACAGGTATTCGGAATCGACAGGGGGCATGTTTTCCTCTATGAACTGCTCAAGGTTCGACCTTAACCTTTCCAGATCGACCCCGCATCCGGCCAGTACGTCCGACGCGTCGGGGTCGTAGGTCAGCTCCAGCAATATATGCTCAAGAGTTATAAACTCATGCCTTCTTACCTTGGCCTGCTCGTATGCCCTTTTGAGTGTTTCCTCAAGTTCTTTTGAAAGCGTCATTCTTCCTCACCGCCGCTCTCTACTTCCAGTATGCACTGGAGCGGATGCTCGTATTGTTTGGCCAGCTTGTCAACCTGCACTATTTTTGTGGTCGCGACGTCGTATGTATAAACTCCAATTACGCTTTTACCGGAAGTATGTGCTTCAAGCATTATTCTCGTCGATTCCTCCTGGCCCTTGTAAAATACCCTCATCAAAACCCAGACTACAAACTCTCTGGGCGTATAATCGTCGTTTAACAGCAAAATTCTATACATGTCGGGTCGCTTTAATCTGACCCGCTCTTCAGTAAGAAGTTCTCCCTCGAGATCCTCCGGCGTTATTTTTTTGTCTCCCATTCCTTACTATCCTGATATTATCGCCTTAACGTGCTTTTAAATTCACAATATGTAATCTATGCACGCATTTTAATTTTTCTACTTGCCGTACAAGTACTTAAGGGGCGACTGCATGTTGTATTTCCTTATCAGGTTGTCCGTGTATTCCCTTTCCCGCAGCAGATAATCTCCGATAGCCTTGTTTGCCGTCTCATCCATGATTAAATGTGAGCTGTAAGTCGGCACCGCCGCAAAACCCCTTAAAAATTTATGCTCCCCCTGAGCCCCGGCCTCAAAAACATTTATCCCCTTCTTTATAGAATAATCTATTAATCCATAGAAACAACACTCGAAATGGAGATTCCTGTAGTTATAAAGCGTCCCCCAGTAGCGTCCGAATAGTCTGTCGTTCTTAACTATGTTAAAGGTGCCGCCCACCCATTTATTGCCGGATTTCGCCATAAGCAGAACTATGCGGTGCCGGTAGTTTTCGTACATGAGGTCGAAGAATTCTCTGTTGAGATACGCGCTTCCCCATTTTCTCGAATGCGTATCGCTATAGAAATCCCAGATCGCATTCATGTGCTCCTCTGTGATGTCGTCCTTTTCAATGATGCGGATATCCAGACCCTCTTCAGCCAGGGATTTTCTCTCTTTTCTTATCTGTTTTTTTCTCCCGGAACGGATATCGGAGAGAAAATCCTCGAATAATTTATAGTTACGGTTTTTCCAGTGGTACTGATGCGTCTTTCTTGTAAGAAATCCCCTTTTTTCCAGAAACACACGCTCGTCCTCGGTTAGAAAAAGCACATGAATCGATGAGCAGTTCTCCTGAGCGCAGAGGCTGATCAGGCTCTTGACCATGGTTTCGGCGCATTGGTTAAAGGGGTATTCGGGATGGACGAGTATCCGCGCACCCGTAGCCGGTGTGAACGGGATGGCCACGACTATTTTGGGGTAATAGCTGATCCCCGCGTTCTCGAATGCCCTGGCCCATTCCCAGTCGAAAATATACTCGCCGTAGGAGTCAAGCTTGATGTATGCTGAAATGGCTCCTATTATCCTGTCTTTATCCCTCAGAATGATGTGGCGCGGGTCCCAGGTAGTGTGCGGCCCGACAGAGCCCGATATTTCCAGCGCTTCCAAAAATTCGTATTCGAGAAAAGGATTCCGGGCGTCGGCTATAGCGTTATACTGATCTTTGTCTATCCCGGAGATGGAATCATGTACGGTCAGGTGGTACTCGGTTCCCATAATGTTTCAACCAATCTTTATATATGCCTAAGCATGATAATATGTAATTAATAGTAGTATAACACCTGTAATTGTAGCTGGATTTTAATTCAGCTCATACATATTATTTAGATTCGTCATGCGCTTTTCTTAATACCGGCTTGACTCCGCGGGGTGCGTATTTGGATTTGCCTGTCAAGGGAATCGCTCCATGCTCGTCGGGATAATTCACAGGACGAGTGTAAACTGATCGAGAGAACAGGGCGGCTTTATTGACAATAGACGACTTAAAGTGAGATAATGGTAAGGATTATTTTTTTGCCCGATATGAAAAATATCCGGTTCGATCGAGGCGGGGGATGGACAGTCCATCAATACAATTTTTTAAATCACAGGGTTTCAAAATTGTCTTCTTATTGGTTGTGCTTTTATGCATATATCTAGTGAAGACAGGGCTCATAACCGCTGTGCCGTATGCTTCGGCGGAGAGCGCCCGGGGGGCTATCGATATATATTTTGACTCTAATGAAGATGATTTTCCCCCTGCGGACGAAGAGGCTCTCAAATTAAAAATCGATGAATTAAAGAACAATCCCGGGCTCGACATAGTCGTGGAAGGTTATTCGGACATTACGGGGGAAGCTGAATACAATCTCGGCCTTTCAGAGAGAAGGGCGCAGTCGGTAAAGAGGGTTTTGATTGATCGGGGGATAGAATCCGGAAGGATCACAGCAAGTGGAAGGGGGAAAACTGATAAATTCGCAGGTGGTCTCGACGAGCAGTCCCTGAGAGAGAACAGAAGGGTACGCATTATAATTCAAACCGATCAGCCCGTTTTGCCAACGCCGGTTACCGGTATTGAAGATGCTTCGCCTGAGGGGCGGGAAACCGCGGCGGAGGAAAAAGAAGAGAGAGTGGAAGAGACAATTGAAGCGGTTGAAACCGTTGAAACCGTTTCCGAACCACTGCCCCCGGCGGTAAGGGACCTTGCGACGCCCCCTCCGGGTCTGGCCAAAAATATTAGAAGCGTCATGAGAAAACTGGCTCCGGGACGCATTATTTTTGAAGTGCCCGGGAAAATGGGCGTCGGCAAGACTTATATCATAGAGGCGGACTTTCCTTACTCGTTCATAAGTGATTTGTCGGAAAGCATCAAGGAGAACGGCACCGAAGGATTTAATCATTTTAAATTGGGGCGGGACGTCGGGGTGCGGTTAAGAGGCAAGGAGTTCGACGTCAGGTCCCTTTCGGATTCCTCTTCCGCCGTCGACGGTGGTGGGCAAGCTATGTTCGAAGGTCTGGAGATTAAAGAGGTTTCAGGGGAAGAATTGAGTACGAAATGGGCATGGACGGTTACGCCGCTTGAGAGCGGGTTTCAGTCTCTTCTCCTCTCCGTTCAGATTGTATTAGAGGATGCCGAGCACAATGAAGTGGTAAACGAACACGAGATTTTTGAAAAAGTAGTGGAAGTCAATTCCAGTTTTATTTACTCGGTAACGAGAAGTTATCTGGTTATGGGTGTTTTCATTGTCATTGTAGTGATTGGGATCGGCCTGATTCTGGTAAAAAAATTCGGTGTAAGATAATATATTCCGGCCGCATCCGGGTGTAAAAATGAAATGGCTTCGTAACATAATAGGCGGAAATGATATCGTCAAGGATATAGATCACATAGCGATTGTAGTCAGTGATATGGACGTTGCGGTTGAGTTTTATACCGGAGTCCTCGGTTTGAGGCTAATCAGGGACGGGCGCACGGAAGGGGGCGAGAAAAAAACCTTTATAGGGACAAAGTCGAAAGTTATTCTGGCGATGACCGAGGATAAAAACAGAAAAGCCTCGGATGGCGGATCCGCAGGAGGCGTGAATCATATCGCTTTCGGCGTTGACGATGTTGAGAAGGCCGGCAATATTTTGAAGGAAAGGGGCGTTAATTTCATAGAAGAAAAGATAGGTGAAGACGGGAAGGTGCAGGCATACCACTTTCTTGATCCGGACGGGCTGGAGCTTGAAATCTGCGGCGATACACGAGGCGAGGTGCCGCAGTATTGATACTAAAAAAATAATTTGCTGGTATAATTAAGTCTCAGTCTTAATTCAAAATTTGAATTTTACGAATACAATGGAGATGGCGATTACGCCCGTCTAACGGAAGTTATAAATGAAATTAAACGAGCTCAAAGGAAGTGGCCCTGCTGTACGGTACGGGCCCGAAATGCGCATTCTAATAATCGGCGGCGGTATAGCCGGTCTAACCCTGGCGGGCTTGCTGCAGCAGAGGGGATTCAAGCCCACCGTAGTGGAACGTATCCCGGAATACGGGAATGTCGGATATATTATAGTCCTTTGGCCTTCGGGCAGCCGAGTGCTGAAGGGGCTCGGGGTCTACAGAAACCTTATCGACGCGGGCCTCCCGTTTTCGACTTATAACGTCAGGAACGAGAAGGGCGAAATGCTTCACTCTTATTCCGTTCAGAAGGTCACTGAGAAATACGGGCCGATGATAAGCATATACAGGCCTGAGCTGATTAACGTTTTGAGGGAAGCTGTCGATCCCTCGGCCATACGCATGAACACGACAGTTGAGAAAATCGAGCAAATGGGCGAGGAAGTTTTTGCAGTCTTCAGCGACGGGACTGAAGAGATTTACGACCTTGTAGTCGGATGCGACGGTGTGCGGTCCGAAACAAGAAATATGATATTTGGAGAGGTACCGCTTTCATACAGCGGCATGACGGGATGGAGTTTCTGGGTAAAATCCGGCCTTCTTAAATCCGCGCAGATAGCGGAGTACTGGGGGACGGGTAAATTTTTAGGCATCTGGCCCACCAGGGGTCGCCTGTCCGTTTTTACGAGTATCCGCAGCCCTAGGGGCGTGCCTGATCCTGTTGAAAACCGTGTAGGACGCATCGAGGAGAATTTTAAGGACTTCGGGGGAATAGTCCCCGATTTGCTCGCAGAGATAGATGATCCTGACGCTATTTATCACACGGAGTACAATGATTTGAGAATGGAGGAGTGGTACAGGGGCAGGGTCGTTCTAGTGGGGGATTCGGCGCATGCGGTATTGCCCACAGCGGGAGGCGGTGTTTCTATGGCGATTGAATCCGCCGCCGTATTGGCTGAAGAGCTGGCAAGGACCGATTCCAGGTATGTCGCTCACGCGCTTGAAAGTTATGTTTCGAGGAGGAAGCCGCGTGTTAAAAAAATCCAGGATCAATCACGCATGATGGGCAAAGTAGCTTTCGCCGACAGCAGGGTAATTTCTTCGTTGAGAAATTTTGTGATGCGTTTTTACTCGAATAAGCTGCATTTAAAGTACTGGGACAGCATGCTCAAGGAACCGATATAGAACCGTAGCTTTGCCGCCGGATTATTATTGTCATTACACACCTGCAGCTACTTAAGTTAATTCCACATGAAAATGAATCTTCAGTTATAATTTTAAAAATAATTCGGGGAATTCGAATTTTATCCACCCCGGGGTTCATACAAAAATCGAGGGAATAAAGGAGAACATTGTTCCCCCGAACAAACTATCAATTTTTATGGTCGGAGGTATTCAAGCCATGATAAGATCGGCAAGAATATTAATAGTCTCGATTCTTGTGACATTATCTTTTCTGGGGTTTCAGCAATCGGCGGACGGTCAGCAGAACGGTTTTAATTCTCTATCGCCGCTGGTTAAGAAGCTGAGTCCTTCAGTAGTAAATATAAGCACAACAAGCGTTTCTAAAGGAAGAAGCTTTTCTTCCGAATCCCCCTTTCCGGGCAGAGAGAACGATCCTTTCAATGAATTCTTCGAGAAATTCTTCGGAGATATACCCGAGAGGGAATTCAAGGGCAGGGGGCTCGGCTCGGGATTTATATTCAGCGAAGACGGTTACGTTATTACTAATAACCATGTGGTAGAGAGGGCGACGGATATCAAGGTTATATTTGAGAACGGAGACAGCTATGAAGCGGAAGTAATAGGAACTGATCCTAAAACGGACCTGGCTCTTCTCAAAATAGAACCAAAAGCCAAGCTGCCGGCTGTTAGCTTCGGCGACTCGGACGGACTCGAAATCGGAGACTGGGTGCTCGCCATTGGTAATCCCTTCGGACTCGGGCACACTGTAACGGCGGGAATTATCAGCGCAAAGGGAAGATCGCTCGGGCTGGGTTCCTATGACGATTTCCTGCAGACAGACGCGGCCATCAACCCCGGAAACAGCGGCGGGCCTCTGTTCAACTTTAACGGCGAGGTCATAGGTGTAAACACCGCGATTATAGCGGGCGGGCAGGGTATCGGTTTTGCGATTCCTATCAATATGGCAAAAGACGTCGTTGCTCAGCTCAGGTCGAGCGGTAAGGTGGTTCGCGGCTGGATCGGCGTGTATGTACAGCAGGTTACGCCTGAGATTGCGGAAAGCATAGACCTGGATGAGCCAAGAGGCGCCCTGGTGGCTGATGTTACTCCTGGGGGGCCGGCTGAAAAGGCGGGGCTTAAAAGAGGGGACGTAATTGTCGAGTTTAACGGAAGTCAAATTCAGAATATGCCCGAGCTTCCAAAGTCTGTAGCGTCATATGCTCCCGGCACGAAGACCAAACTGAAAGTGCTTAGAAACGGGAGAGAAAAGACCCTGAAAATCGAGCTCGGCGAGCTGCCTGACGAAGTCGCCCAGAGCTCAAGCCGGCTGAAGGAAAGAGCCGTTGAACAGAACCTCGGACTCATAGTCCAGGAAATAACGCCTGAGGTCCAGCGTATGTTCAGGACAGAGCTTTCTGAAGGCGTTATCATTACGAATGTCCAAAGGGGAAGCGTTGCCGCGGAGGCGGGGCTTCAACAGGGTGACATTATTCTAGAAATAAATAAAAAGAGGATAGCAAACCTCGATAATTACAGAAAAGTCATGGATTCCGTAAGCGCGGGGCAGAATGTTCTGTTCCTGGTAAAGCGAGGATCCAGTACAATTTACGTTGCTCTTAAGTTTGAGGAGCAAGATGGCGAAGGTTGAGGATCGACTGCGCGAGCTGGGCGTTCAAATACCCGATGTGCCGACCCCGCTCGGCTCGTACAAAACCGCCTCGGTTACCGGCAACCTGATATTTGTGTCCGGTCAGCTCCCGCTTGCGGACGGAGAGCTTATATTAGAGGGAAAAGTAGGGGCGGAAGTATCGATTGAGGATGGCATGAGGGCCGCGAGGGTTTGCTCGATAAATGCCCTCTCGGTAATGAGCATGGAGTTGGGCGGTTTGGAAAGTATAAAAAGGATAGTCAAGATTACAGGTTATGTAGCCAGCGCTCCCGGATTTCATAACCAGGCAAATGTGCTTAACGGAGCATCGGATTTTTTCTTTCAGGTATTCGGTGACGACGGGCGCCATGCCCGGGCTGCCGTCGGTGTTTCCGAGCTGCCCATGAACTCCCCTGTGGAAATAGAGCTCATTGCAGAAATATCTCAGGGCGATTAATTATTTCGCAACCAAGAGTGATGTTTCCCCGATGAATCGAGTACCGAAAGTATATATCTATACCGATTTCCCCTCAGCGCCGCTTAATATACAAAACACTCTGGATCATCTGGAAAGGTTCGGGGTTCCCGCTTTTAGCCGCGGGAATTTTTTCGATTTCCTTCTTCTTTCTGAGGAGAGTTCCTACCGCGTGGCTGAATTGCTTGCCGCTTCCAGGATTCATGATATCTCCGCACCGCAAGATGAGATCGGACGTGCGGCCAGGGAGCAGGCATTATCTGAAATAGACAAAATTACGGGTAAGAAAAGTAATCTCGGTGAGTTCTACGACGGCCTCTGGCTTCAGAGAATTTTCCATAAAGCCCTGGCCGATAAAGTCCCCGATGAATGGGGGAAAGGATTCTTGCATGTTATATTCACAGGCCGTCTATTCGGTACATTCGAGAGCAGGAGATATCATGCAAGGGTTCTGCTCGGAGGCAATCCGGCCCTTATTTCAACCTCCGGCGTGGTGGAGGCTCCGGCAAAGCCGAGGGAGTATTATTTTATTAAAGGCGCTTTAATACAAAGCGGTAAAGATACGGATGAGCTCGACCGCATGTATGAGGGGAGGTTTGTCGAGTACGGAGACCCCAAAATAACACCCATCATTTGCTCTTACGCTCTTCAGGCGGTTTTCTACGAAGCTACCGGGGCTGAATTCTGTGATAACCCCTCGTGCTGTCTGTACAATTCACACTGGCAGGAAGAGGTCTTGAAGGTTCAGCTCAAGGGCAGGTTATGTGGTAAATGTCTTAACGAGTTTCAGAAATTGACCGGATGAAGTATCGGAGGGGAAGCGGTAATTACTCCCCCCTTTTATGATTTAGCTTAAGCTCTTGCCTGCTGCTGTTTCTCGAGAATATCGACTGCTACCTGCGCCGCTTTTTTGCCCGAGAGGAGCATTCCACCGAAGGTGGGCCCCATCCTCGGCAGTCCGTAAACGCTGTTAACCGCCATTCCGCATGCGATAAGGCCGGGATGGACCTCCCCCGTGTACTCCACCAGCGCTTCTTCCGATTTCTCGACCCACATCGAGCCGTGTCCGGGCAGTTTCTTGTATAGTCCCTGCTGAGAAAGTCTTGAAACGAGATATGCGTCATGACCTGTCGCGTCGATGACGAGTTTCGACTCTATAGCAATGGGGTCGAGACACGTGATCTCCTTGGGCATGTTGGCAATAGGCGTCCAGTTCATTACGATGCCCGCAACCCTGCCGTTTTCTCTGTACACGAGGTCGTCGAACATGGTCATATTGCGTATTCTGGCCCCTGCCTCGCATGTCATCGCTATGAGTTTGGAGCACGCATAAGGCCCGTCGGCTACGTAAAGACCCTTTTCTACTTCTTCGTACGGGACCTCGATTTCATCCAGAACTTCATTGCCGGGCTCTCTGACCGTAACCTTATTCATAAGATACCCGCCGATCCAGAATCCGCCGCCCAGGTAATTCATCCTTTCGACCAGAAGAACTTTGTATTTGTGCTTGGCAATGTCCTTCGCAGCGACAAGACCGCTCGGACCCGCGCCAACGACTATGACGTCGCTCTCGATATACTCGTTGAATTCCTTTGCAAAGCCTTCTACGATCGCTTTTGTGACTTCTTTTTCCCCGATCGGCGCAAATTTGCTTTTAATTTCAGCCATAAATGGTTTACCTCCGTAAAAATTGCGATCGCTCGCTTGACCCGTTTACTCTATCACAGATTCATTGAGCGTCAATAGAAATTATTATATACAATATCGGAGTAAACGCGCAGTAGGGCCGAGGTTTCTGTAGCTATGTAAAGATTTATAGGTTATCTTATTTTGAGCTGGCGAGGGGATTTATTTACAATTTCAGTGGAGGTAATTTGAATGCGTGGGCATATGAAATTTCTCAAATTATTTGTGTTGGCGGCTTTTTTTACTCTTGGAGGGTTGGTGGAAAAAGCGTATTCAGGTCTTGTAATGGAGCAAATCATATACGAGGAGGGGGCTCCGGATAAGCAGAAAATGACGTTGTACGTTCAGGATAATAAGTTGAAACAGGTTGAAAACGGCCAGCCTTATTCTCCCGCCGTAATTTTTGATCTGAATACCGGGCATATCATTTTCGTAAATGATGAGAAAAAACTATATATAATTCTGAGCAGGGATGAGTATCTAAGGTACATTGAGTCTTTTATGACGGAAACAAAAGACGATACGAAATCGGCTCGAAATATAAAACTTAAGAAAACAAGCGATACCCAAAAAATTGCAGGGTACGATTCCAACAAATATGAAATATACGATAACGGCAAGATTCAAACCGAGTACTGGGTGAGCAAGGAGCCGGGATTCGGGGATGAGGTCGATATGGAAAAAATGTCGAAGCTCATGAACGACGTGAAAGCAATCAGCCAGAATATAGGCGGCTCCGCTACTATTTCGGATAATGAATATAAGATCATTCAGGAAATCTATGAGGACGGTTATCCGATGAAGACCGTATACCGCTCAGCCGATAGCGATACCGTTGTCATCGAGGAAATTGTCAGCGTTAAAAAGCAGGATATACCGTCGGGCGAGTTTCAGCCGCCGGCAGGATATGAAAAAATAACCTATCAGGATATACTGAGTCAGCAGTAAGTTGCTTTATATCAGGGAATAAGCGGCAGCCGTGAAGCGTAATTGTTTTCTGAAAAATCGTGCTGTGCGGGTTCGAGCTACGGGCTCTCTTCCACAACTTCTACCGTTATCTTTGCGCTCACGTCCTGATAGAGCTTAATAACTACTTCATGTGATCCGAGAGCTTTTATAGGACTCTCAAGGTCTACGTGCTTCTTAGGGACTTCGTAACCAAGCTCCCCCAGGGCATCGGAAATGCTTTGCGTCGTGACGGAACCGAATATTTTCTCTTCCTCTCCCACTTTAACCGGGATTGTAACTTTGTTTCCCTCGAGTTTGGACGCGAAGGCTTCTGCCTCGGATTTGACCTGATCTTCCTTTTTCCTGAGCTTTATGCTTTTTTGTTCCCAGGTTTTGATATTTCCCGGCGTGGCTTTTACTGCGAGCTTTTTGGGCAGGAGGAAATTTCTCGCCAGTCCGTCCTTGACTTCCTTAATTTCCCCCTCTTTTCCCACTGCCTGCACATCGGAAGTTAGTATGACTTTCATAGTTGTTAAACCTCCAGATCATTCTGATAAAAACCGCTAATCCGTTCTGTAACTATCGAGCCAAGATGATTAATGAAGCACGGTATAAGGCAAAAGCGCCATAAAACGAGCCCTTTTAATCGCTGTTGCCAGCTGTCTTTGATGACGCGCGCAGAGGCCGGAGTTTCTTCTGGGCACTATCTTTTTTCTATCAGTTATAAACCTCGACATTAAGTCGGTATTTTTATAGTCCATCTCAATCGGTTCCGTGCAGAATCTGCATATTTTCTTTCTCGCAAAATATCTTCTGTCTCTCGGTGATTCCATTAGCTGGCTCCTCCTTCCTCGGCTTCAGTTTCGGAGGCTTTTTCCTCGGAAGCTGCTTCTTCCTCTTCTTCCTGACTTTTCTCCTCCGGGGATGGTTTCCCCTTGTTCGCCGCATCCTCGGTTATGCTCACAGTCATAAATCTTAGAACATCATTATTATAGAACCTCAGATGTTTTTCTACATCTGCTACCACGCCGGGAAGCGCTTTATAAACCACTATATAATAAGTGCCCCTCGTGTGATCCTTAATCTCGTATGCAAGCTCTCTTTGAGCCCATTTATCGGATTTGTAAATTTCACCCTCGTTCGATGAGATTAAATCCTCAATTTTTGGCTGTATCTTGGAGAGCTCTTCTTCTTTGATATCGGGTCTTACTACATAAAGAGTTTCGTAAAACTTTGGCTTGACCGCCATGTTTCTTACCTCCTGTCCTGGTCTTTTGCGGCCCTGAGCTTATTAACGTCTTTTAAACTCAAAGCGACAGATTTTGTAACCCGCAATATTTTACCTGCAATATTCCAATTGTTAATTTAAATTCAAGGGCACGGATATTGCCGTATGCGCAGCCGTGCCCTTTGCTGTTCTACTCAAATTAATAGCGGTGCAATGACAAGCGATACAATAGACATGAGCTTGATTAAAATATTCATTGCAGGTCCGGATGTGTCTTTGAACGGATCGCCTACCGTATCGCCCACGACCGCCGCCTTGTGAGCGTCCGATCCCTTTCCACCCAGATTGCCTTCCTCTATATATTTCTTGGCGTTGTCCCAGGCACCGCCTGAGTTCGCCATCATAAGCGCGAGCATTACGCCGGTTACGATTGCCCCCGCGAGGAATCCTCCCAGTCCTTCAGCCCCTAAAATCAGGCCTATGACAAGAGGCGCCACAACCGCTATAATTCCCGGAATAATCATCTCCTTGAGCGCGGCGTCAGTGCTGATTGCAACACATGACGCGTAGTCTGCCTTTGCTTCCCCTTCGAGGAGTCCGGTGATCTCTCTGAACTGCCTTCTTACTTCTTCAACCATCTTTTGCGCGGTTCTACCCACGGCTCCCATCGTGAGCGCGCCGAGTAGGAACGGAACCGTTCCGCCCAGGAGTAAGCCTGTAACAACATGACTGTTGGTAAGGTCTATGGACTGGAGTCCGACCGCTTTAGTGAAGGCGGCGAAAAGAGCAAGCGCCGCGAGAGCCGCGGAGCCGATTGCAAAACCTTTTCCTATAGCCGCTGTCGTGTTTCCGAGAGAGTCGAGCTTGTCGGTGATTTTTCTTACGTCCGTGCCAAGCTCTGCCATTTCCGTAATTCCGCCCGCGTTGTCCGCAACAGGCCCGTAAGCGTCAACCGACATCGTTATTCCGATCGTGGCAAGCATGCTGACAGCCGCGATACCTATGCCGTAGAGGCCTGCGAACGCGTATGAAAGACCGATTGCTATGGCGATTGTGATTACGGGGAGCGTCGTGCTTACCATTCCGACTGAAAGCCCTTCAATAATGTTTGTTGCGACACCTGTCTGGGACGCCTCGGCGATTTTTCTTACCGGCGAGCCCGACGTGTAGTATTCAGTCAATAATCCTATAGCGATACCCGCAAGCAGTCCGAGAACCGAAGCCAGCCAGATCCAGATGATGTAACCGCCTATACCGTCAACGAGACCGACTATGAGCAGTACGATCAGCGAAAGGGCCAGATAGATACCCCCTGCGTAGAAGGTGGCGCGTCTGAGGACGAGCTGTGGCTCCAGGTCTTTCATCCACTCAACGCTCTTGGAGCCGATTATCGAGGCTAAACTTCCGACCGCTATAAGAATTATCGGGATCGACATAAGCGCTATTTCGTTTCTGCCGTAACCCGCGGCGATAACAATAGTCGCGATAACAGCACCCACATAGGATTCGAACAGGTCTGCTCCCATTCCCGCGACGTCTCCCACGTTATCACCGACATTATCCGCTATGGTGGCGGGGTTTCTGGGATCGTCTTCCGGTATTCCGGCTTCGACTTTCCCGACAAGGTCGGCGCCTACGTCGGCGCCCTTCGTGAAAATACCGCCGCCTATTCTGGCAAAGAGAGCCACTGAGCTCGCGCCCATGGCAAAGCCTCCGATTACTCCCGCGAATCTCTGGGCGAAAGCCGCGAGTCCCAGAGCGTCATCCGGGTTGTCCGGGAATCCGATACCAAAGGTAAAGGCAATCGAAAGACCGAGCAAACCGAGGCCCGCAACGGAAAGGCCCATTACGTTTCCACCCTTGAACGCTACAGCAAGGGCTTTTCCCTGCCCTTCAGTAGCCGCGGCCTGCGCTGTTCTGACGTTTGCTTTAGTTGCTGATTTCATGCCGAAAAATCCTGCAAGAACCGAGCAGACAGCACCGCCGAGATAAGCGATACCCGCTTTCCAGCCTATAAAGAATCCTAATAGAATAAAAACGACGAGTACAAATATCCCTATTATCCTGTATTCCCTGTTTAGAAAAACCATTGCCCCCTCGTGTATTGCAGAGGAGATCTCCTTCATTTTTTCATTGCCCTCCGGAAGGGTTTTAATCTCCCTGTATACGATAAAGGCGTAACCTAAAACTATGACGCCAAGCACAATCCCCAAGAGGGCTGCGATTACTTCTCCCATTTGGTCATACCTCCTTTAATTTAATGAGAATATTTTTATTCATTATTTTCGTTTTCCGGTTTATCCGCTTTTGTATTGAATTTGTTCATCGCTCTTTCTACGCCGTTCTCAATAATGTCAAGCACTGCGTCGGCTGCTCTTAATATTGAGTCCTGAACAATATCCCTTTTGTTTTTTTCGAACCGCGCAAGCACATGACTGGCTCCCCCGGATTTCTCCTCCGGCTTGCCGATGCCGATTCTGACACGGATAAATTCCCTGTCTCCGATCCTTTGAATTATAGAGTTAATCCCCTTGTGTCCTGCGCTCCCTCCGCCGGCCTTTATTCTGACAGAGCCGGTCGGCAGGTCCATCTCATCGTGTACGACAATGATCTTTTCACTCGGAATGTGGTAGAAGTTAGCAGCGCTGGAAACTGATTCTCCGCTCCGGTTCATATATGTCTCCGGTTTAAGAAGAATCAATTTTTCTTTGTTGAAAAAACCCTTCCCGTAACTGCCGTAGAACTTTTTCTTGTTTAATTCTATCCCTACCCTACTTCCTATTTCGTCCACAGCCAGAAAACCGATATTATGTTTTGTGGAAGCGTATTCGCTTCCCGGATTTCCCAGACCCGCTACTAATATCATTTCCGCTAATTATTCTTCACTGCCTGCCTCTTCAGCCTCTTCCTCAGCCTCTCCCTCTTCTCCTTCTTCTGCCTCAGCCGCAGCCGCAGCCTCTTCTGCCTCAGCCGCAGCCTCTTCTGCCTCAATCTCTATTTCCATCTTAGGCGCCAGCACTGTAACAATTGTCTCTTCATCTTCACTTAAAATACTGATATCATCGGAGACCTTGAGCGAGCTCACATGTATCGAATCACCGATATCCAGATCAGTAACATCTATTTCATATGCGTTGGGAATATCTTTCGGCAGACACTCCACCGGTATTTCCCTCATTACTTCTTCTAGAACGCCTCCTTCCTTGACTCCCTTTGCCCTTCCGACGATATGAACGGGAACGTCCACGGTGATAGTTTTGTTCATGTCGAGCGCCTGGAAATCGAAATGAATCGGCTTGCTTGTGAGAAAATCATATTGTATCTCGCGAAGAAGCGATAGTCTTTTGGTTTTCTCAGAGCCGTCCTTGATGTCAATTTCCAGCAGGGTGTTTTCCCCGGCTTCCGTTGACAGAGCCTCTTTCAGGGCGGCCGGATTCACCACTATCGGAATGGGCTCCGTGCTTTTTCCGTAAAGTATTCCGGGAATATTGCCCTCTTTTCTTATTTCCCTGGCCCCGCTTTTACCCATTCTTTTTCTTGTTTTTACTTCCAAATTGCTTTGCGCCATATTATCAAGCTCCTTCGATTTTTAATTAAACAAGCTGCTAATCGATTCCCCTGTTGCGATTCTCTTAATTGCCTCACCGAGAAGGTCAGCAATACTGATTACTTTAATTTTTTCACAACCGGCAGCTTTTTCTGTCAGTGGAATAGTATCTGTTATTATTACTTCCTCGATATCGGATTTGTCTATCTTGTCTATGGCCTGCCCCGAGAGAACTCCGTGCGTACAGCACAGCGTAACACCTTTTGCCCCTTCCCTGAGAAGGGCTTTCCCCGCCTGGATTGCAGTTCCGGCGGTGTCCACGAGGTCATCGACCAGGATCACGGATTTGCCCTGAACATCCCCGATTACGTTCATTATTTCCGCCTCATTGGGGTTAGGACGTCTTTTATCCGTCATAGCAAGTCCTGAATCGAGTATTTTTGCATACGATCTGGCCCTTTCCATTCCACCTGCGTCCGGAGAAACTATTACTATATCATCTTTGTCGAATTTTTCCTTTATGTATTTGATAAATATCGGAGTCGCGTAAATGTGGTCAACGGGTATGTTAAAAAACCCCTGAATCTGCCCCGCGTGAAGGTCAACCGTTACGACGCGGCTTATACCGGCTATAGTTACCAGATCGGCTACGAGCTTGGCTGAAATGGGGGCTCTCGGCCGGACTTTTCTATCCTGCCTTGCGTAACCGTAATAAGGTATTACAGCTGTGATAGCCCTTGCCGACGCTCTCTTAAGGGCATCGGTTATTATAAGAAGCTCCATAATATTTTCATTAGCGGGGGGACATGTTGACTGTACGATGAAAACGTGTGATCCCCTGACGCTCTCCGATATCTCGGTCACAATCTCCCCGTCGCTGAATCTTCTTAATTCGGATTCGCCCATGGGAACGTTAAGGTATTCACATACCGCATTGGCCAGCAATACGTTCGAAGTACCGCTAAAAATTTTCGCATTGTCCATCGGATCTCACATGAATCAAAAACAGCGTAACTTTCGATATAAAAAACAAGGTATTATAAAATAGATAAATCATAATTCAAGATTTAAAGTCGAGTAGAGAAAAAGAACCTTGATTGCGGAGCCTACGGACAGGGAGAAGGAAATTATTCAATCAAGCAGGATTGCCAGAATGGCAACCGCGGATGATTCGGGAACGCCGGCCGTTATACCTGTTTGTTTTGCCTATGACCGCCTTTGTCTTTACACGCCGATAGATAAAAAGCCGAAAACACCCCGGATTGCGGAGCTCGGGAGAATAAAAAACATATCCGTTAACCCAAATGTGTCAGTTGTTATCGATCGGTATTTTGAAGATTGGAAAAGGCTCTTCTACATTATTATTAAAGGCAGGGCTTCGATATTGGAAAGTGGCGAGGAATACGAGAATTCCCTAAGAGCTCTCTGCGGTAAATACTATCAGTACAGAAAAATGAGGCTTGATCAGGCGGGTCTTCCCGTCATAAAAATCGTTCCGGCGCGTATCTTATCCTGGGGCAATATAAATGACTGAAAAGTTCTAAGCTGGTTGGCCGGTATTCTCCCCGAGTCTTGAAAACATCTGCCCTTTTAACCGAGAAATTAAGGTTAGCAGCAAAAAATTCAAGCCAATCGATATTGGAGGAACAGCCTGAGCGATACAGTTTTTAGAATTGACATTCCCCGGCGAGTGAAAACTCTGGCGGGTTTTGGGGATGTGTGATAATATAATGGCTGAAAGGGGTTAAGGGGCGATTATCGTTTAAAATCGCCGAAGTGGCGGAACTTGGTAGACGCGCTGGATTCAGGATCCAGTGGGCGCGAGCTCGTGGGGGTTCAAATCCCCCCTTCGGCACGAAGATACAAAGACTCATATGAGCAAGTTAAAACCCAAACTTATAATTACCGATTCCGGAAGGAGAAGCCGCGGCTCGGGCGGGTTCTGGTCTTTTCTCTCGTTTCTGATCATATTTGGGGTAGGGGTTTATATCGGAACGAAGCTAGACGATTTCGGTATTATAAATGGCGGAGGGGATCAGGCTAAACAGGCAGTCACCGGGGAGAAACCAAAGGATTACAGTGAAAAAAAAGAAGAAGCTTTGAAGGGAAATGTTAAGGTCTATCCTGCTCAGGATGGTATTGCAACAAAAGAACCCGCCGTTATTATAAGCGAGAAACTGGAGTCGGGTTTGTCCAACAATTCCAGCAATATAGATGATCCGGACGATGGCGGGGACAGCGGTTTGACTTCCCTCGATCCGGAGGGGATTACCGGCAGAATCGGTGACGGGGAAGAGGGCGCGGAGGAAACCTTTTCAGATCCGGGGAGCGATCCTGCCGAAACGGACACAGACAAAAAAACACAAACCCAAGGGTCCGGCGGCAGCTATACACTGCAGATAGCCGCTTTCGCGAGATCCGAAGACGCCCGGGAGGCTGTTAAGCATTACAAGGACAAAGGTTATAATGCGTACACTGTGCAGGTAGAGAACTCTAAAGGGGAAAAATGGAACCTTGTCAAAATCGGTAAATTCAGCAGTATAGAGCAGGCCTGGAGTCAATCGGCGGTTTTTAAGCGGAGAGAGGGAAAAGAGGCGTATGTCGAAACTTTAAGCCAGTCTACGGCCGTTAACGAGTCCTGGGAGAAAGCCAAAAATCAGGGCCAGCCCGCTACAACCCCCGATACACCCTAAATTTGTTAGCTTATGCGTATATAAGTCTTAACACCCGGTTGTTATATTCTTAAATCATTGTAAAATTTAGCCTGCGGGGGTTTTTTTGCATGTGCGAAGAAAATACTTGACAAGCTGAGATGGTATCCTTATAATTATAGGGTTAGGACCTCTTTTTTCGAGGGACATTTTATAAAATATACCACACACAACATAGACATAGGATGCGCTATTTAGGGTGTGGAAAAAGGTGTGAGCATGAAATCGGCAAAATTTAGAGAAGTGGAGCATGACGTTTCGGAAATGAACAACATTGACGGCTTTCATCAGCACGACGAGGATTCGTTTAACTCCATAGGAATCACGGACGACGACATAAGCGATCATTCCGGATTCAGCTATGATATAGAAGATAATTCCGCTGTTGAGGATCAGGAGCAAGAATGGACTCCCGACGAACAGTTCAGGCTTCTCTACGTATATTTCAAGGACATGGCTGTAGAATCGCTCCTCACGGCGAAAGAGGAAATTGAAGTTTCCGCTCAGATCAAAAAATGTGAAACACGGTCGAGGGAATTAACCTCAAACATTGAAAAATTAGTCAAGAATAAACATAAGTTTACTGCTAAAAAGAGTAAAGGCGCCGCCAAGCTTACCGAGGAAGGGCTTAGAAGAAGAATCGAAAGCCTGATGGCGTTCGTCAAGGCTTACTCGGATCGCGCTATGGATTTAAAGGAGAGGTTCGTAAAGGCCAATTTAAGGCTCGTTGTCAGCATTTCAAAAAGGTATATGGGACGAGGGCTTCCGCTTACAGACCTTATTCAGGAAGGAAACGTCGGACTAATGAGAGCGGTCGAAAGATTCGATCACACCAAGGGGTTTAAATTCTCTACATACGCCTCCTGGTGGATACATCAGGCCATATCAAGGGCGCTCCTTGATCAGACAAGAACCATCAGGGTTCCGGTATATGTCCTTGAGCAGGCGAGCAAGGTATATAGAATAAGCTCGATGCTTCATAAGGAGATGGGCAGAAAACCGCTGCCGAGCGAGGTTGCCGCGAAAGCGGGAATATCCGTAGAGGGCGTAAAAAGAATTCTCGAGTCCACGAATGACGCGGCTCGTCTGGATACTCCGATTCTTGACGGAGAAAAAACGACACTGCTTGATTTCATATCCGATGATAGCTCTCCCGCTCCGGACTCGGTAATGGCGAGCACTGCGCTCACGCATGAAATAAGGGACGCGCTCAATGTTCTTACCCCCAGAGAAGAAGAAATTATCAGACTAAGATTCGGAATAGATCAGGACTCCACTTACACACTGGATGAGATAGGCAGGAGATTCGATTTGACCAGGGAACGTATAAGGCAAATTGAGAAAAGGGCCCTGGAAAAACTCGCGACTTCCGAAATGGGAGATATCCTGAGAAGCTTTCTGGCGCGATAAATTTATAATCTTACTCATAAAGGACCAACCGCCGCACTCCGTGTCCCAAACACTCGCTTCACACTTTGTAAATTCCCCATTCACAGGCATTGTTATTGCCGGCTATATGGTGTAATTTCAGTTAGGAAATGAACGCGATCCCGCCAGTGATAATAATCGGAATGAGCCGCTCGGGGACGAGCATGCTGACCCGGATGCTCGCCGACCTAGGTCTTTTTGTAGGCAGCAACCTTACACATAACCACGAAGCCTTATTCTTCAGGAATATAAATGACTGGCTATTAACACAATGCAGCGGGGGGCTGGAAAATCCGGGCACAATCAGGTACCTGCTCGCCGATGAAGAGGCCAGGGCTCTCTACGGCGAATTTATAAGATTCACTATGGGTACGCCTGACGCTATTTCTTTTTTAGGACTGCGGAAATATATAAAATACCGTAATCCTTTGAAGCTCGATATTCCATGGGGGTGGAAGGACCCCCGGAATACCTTTATCCTGCCTTTGTGGCTCGATATTTTCCCCGACGCAAAGGTAATACACATAATTCGCCACCCGCTCGATATAGTGAACAGTCTAAAGACGCGGAGGAGAAAGGGGCTTTCTAGACTGAAGGACAGACACAGAAAGTTCAAATCTCTCTACAGGTACTATCTCGTACGCAAATTTATAGGCGCGGAGAGGGTGTTTACCGATTTGAGGGGAGCTTCTCTTGAGGAGGGGCTTTTGATGTGGGAAGAATATGTTGAGGAAGCGCGCAGGCACGTTTCCAGCCTGAAAGAGGGCGCCGTTGAGATCAGATATGAGGATTTTCTCGAGAACCCGGTAGCGATACTCAACCATTTGGTTGATTTTTGCGGACTTGACGCAGGCGCACCGGAAATTCAAAAGTCCGCAGGCAAGGTTAACAAGACAAGGGGCTTTGCATACCTTAAAAACCCCGAGCTAAAGTCGTTCTCGGCTCGGGTTGCCGAAAGATTAAAGAGTTACGGATACTAAAACGATATTTAATATCGTTTTAAGTATTTTATTATTGTTGGCACAACTATTTCGTGTTAAAGACAAGCTCATGTATTTCCTTTGGCTCCAAAGAGAGCTCTACTTTTAAATTCGAATCAATCTCCCTGATCCACGAGATCATTTTCTTATACAGCTCTACCCTGAGGAACTTCAGATACCTGTATTTGCCGTCGCTTGAAGGGAATATCTCTCCCAGGACCGCGGGACTGTCGGGAAACCGCTTTTTTATTGCTTCGAAAAGCATCTTGTTGTGCTTGAGCGTCCCGAGAGAAATGTAGTTTATTTTTGCCGGATCGAGCGTCGTGAGCAGTGTCTCTACCATTTGCTTGTAATCCCTTTCCCATCCTTCCACTCTTACCACGGGGTCGAGTCTCACGCCGATCGTATAACCCGATTCCTGGCACTTTTTTGCCGCGTTGAGTCTTTGCTCGAAGGAAGGGGTTTTATGTTCAATCGTTTCCACTACTTTCCGGGGGCTGAATGTCCACGAGGGGATAATATTCCGGGGCGGATTGTCGATAGATATCAAATTCTCTATTTTAGTGCTCTTTGTCCTGAATTCTATTGTTCCGTTTTCGTATCTAGAAAAGAGCTCCGCCACATCGAGCGAAAATCCGGTGAGGTCATCGAAGGCCAGGGCGTCCGAGACCTCTCCTGCGTGAAAATAGGGGCTTTCGCAGGTTTTAAGTATATCCTCGATTCTGCTCAGCACCTCGTCCCTGTTTACGTATATAACCGGAATTTTCGTCTGAAAGTAATACTGGAGGTAACAGTATTCGCAGTCGTATCTGCAGTCCGTCTCGTGAAAAAGGTAGAACTGGCCGTCTTCCATTCTGCCGATGCTTTTTACAAGCTCCCCCTTTTTATAGGCGAGCGCAAGGCAATTTTTATCTTCACCGGCCCTTTCGGAAAAAGTTTTCTCCTTCCCTATATTTCTGTGATCTTCAATAAAAGTTACGGGTACGGATTCAAGCCTGGATAGTATTTTTTCTGTTACCGGGTGCTCTCTTACGCATTCTTCTATGTAGACTCGGTCCGGTTTTTCTATCATGGTTGTTAACTCGCCGCCCCCTCGGGACTGAAACCATTTCATCCAATACCCTGGTTAGCGTTACTGGTTAATTAACGGTTTATGAGCGGGGAATCTGCTACCTTTTTAATAATTCTCCGAATTTCACTGCAAGAAGGACGTCTCCGCTGAGCTTGAGCTTTCCCGTTATGAAGGCGTTTTCGGGCGGAAGGGACCCGTTGAACAGCTCTATAAAATGAATGTCCTGAGCCTCAAAGGTGCAATTTGCTTCTTCATCGCTTTCTCTCACCCCTACTGTGTCTTTTCTCAGATCTATGACCCAGGTTCCTCCGTCAGGTCCGTCTAAAATAAATTTGTAAACCGCTCCAAGCTCCGTGTATTCCCGGGGGTTCTCCTTGATTTTCCTGTCGACTTTTTCAAATATCTCTCTTGTCTTTGAAAGCTCCACCGCCTTACCTCCTAGTGAAAAAGAAAAAACAGTTTACCATCTATAATGCGTCTAATCCAAAGCAGGATTAAATTAATTGACGCTCACCGTTTAAGTATTTACAATTCTATGTTTCCAGTCGAATGGAGTTTATAGATTGAGTATCAGTTACCCGACAAAGTATGACGTAATAGTTATCGGCGCCGGTCATGCCGGATGCGAAGCGGCTTTGGCCGCTTCAAGGATGGGATGCCGGACGCTTGTCCTGACAGCGAACATAGATACCATCGGGCTTATGTCCTGCAATCCCTCGATCGGGGGCGTCGGCAAGGGGCATCTTGTAAAGGAGATAGACGCGCTCGGCGGAGAGACGGCAAAGGCCGCGGATCATGCCGCGATACAGTTCAGGAGACTGAACACCAGGAAGGGAGCCGCCGTGCAGGCGACAAGAATTCAGGCGGACAGGCAGGCCTACAGGACTTACATGAAAACCGCCCTCGAGTCCCGGAAGAATTTGGATATTAAACAGAGGATGGCCGAAGGGTTTGTGGTTGAGGGCGGCAGGGTCGCGGGTGTGAAAACAACGCTGGGCGAGCATTTCTTCTCGGACGCCGTCGTCGTTACACCGGGCACCTTTCCTAACGGATTGATTCACATAGGTGCGGCGAAGATCTCTTCCGGCCGCGCTGGAGAAGCTGCGGCGACAGGCATATCGGATTCGTTCGGAAGCCTCGGATTCGAGGTCGGCAGATTAAAGACAGGCACGCCCCCCCGGTTCGACGGGAGAACGATCGACTGGGATATGCTGGAGATCCAGCCGGGTGACGAAAACCCGAAGCCGTTTTCATTTTCGAGCGCCCGGATGGAAAGGGAGCAGATACCCTGCTACATCACATATACCAATGAAAAAACTCATAAGGTGATAACCGATAATCTCCATAAATCCCCGCTTTACTCAGGGGAGATAAAGGGAGTGGGTCCCAGGTACTGTCCGTCGATTGAGGATAAAGTCGTCAAATTCAGGGACAAGGAGAGACATCAAATCTTTCTCGAGCCCGAGGGCTCGAACACCTATGAGATTTATCCCAACGGCATCTCGACAAGTCTTCCTCTCGAGGTCCAGTACGAGCTTGTGAGGACAATTGAGGGGCTGTCGAAAGTGGAAATCATGAGGCCCGGCTACGCCGTGGAATACGACTACGTTGACCCTACGCAGCTTAAGCCCACTCTTGAGACCAAGATTGTGGAGAATCTATATTTCGCCGGACAGATAAACGGCACGACCGGATATGAAGAAGCCGCCAGCCAGGGGCTGATTGCAGGCATAAACGCCGCTCTTCGCGTAAAGGGAATGGGGCCTTTCGTGCTCGACCGCTCGGAAGCCTACATAGGCATTATGATCGACGACCTTGTAACAAAAGGGGTGGACGAGCCCTACAGGATGTTCACCTCCCGCGCGGAGTACCGTCTGATTCTGAGAGAGGATAACGCCGATATAAGGCTCGGCAGAAAGGGTTACGAGCTCGGGCTTTTGGACGAGGGAAATTACCGAAGGATCTCCAACAAAAAGGATATTATTGAAAAAGAATTTCTCAGACTGGAAAGCATAAAGGTAATGCCGACTTCAGAAGTAAACGATATTCTCGGAAAACTCGGCTCCTCCCCTTTAAAGAAACCACAGTCCCTGAAAGAAATTCTCAGACGCCCCGAAATTTCTTATAGGGAGCTGGGATTCCTCCAGGCAAACAACGGGCAGGAAATTCCCGATGGAGACTATGTAACGCAGATTGAAATGGAAGTTAAATACGAGGGGTATATTAAAAGGCAGATTGAGCAAATAGACAAGTTCAGGAAACTCGAAAGCCTCGGCATCCCGGAAAGCTTTTCTTATGACAACATCCCCGGATTGTCGAAGGAGATAGTTCAAAAGCTCTCAAAGGTTCGTCCGGGCTCTTTAGGGCAGGCAAGCAGAATATCCGGGATCACTCCTGCGGCCATTTCTGTACTTATGGTTTATTTAAAACGGGGGGAGATTCAAAAGGATGCCGTCGGTCATTCCATTACTTCCTGATCGTCCTCATCTTCAGAATCTGCCAACTCCTGCTCCAGAAGCTCCATCATGTCTTCATAATCTCCGCCTATGTAACCGGAGTTCTCGGGATCTTCGAGCATATCCACCAAATCCTTAATTTTCCTTTTCCCTCTTTTGGGCATTAACGTATCCTCCATCTGTTATTACTCTTTACTTTACCAAACTTATACTATAACACAGACTTTTTGCGATAACGCTTCCAATTCAACTATAAAGAAGCCCTAATTATAAGGCCGCTTTACATGAAATCAATACATTTAATCAAAAGGGTTTCGACAGTTATTTTTCCCCTTCGGCATTTGTTTCATTCAGGAGCTCGAGCATTTTATTTATGTCGTCGGTAGGGAGCTTGCAGATATGGTTCAGACAAACGTACGCCGTGGACTTTCCGTCCATCGCCGACTGGCCTTTGGTGAACTCCGCTATTTTAGTGATCTCGCTTTTATCATTCGCTTCACGGAAAAGGACTACTTTATTCGGGACATACTCCTTTCTCAGAGCTCGCAGCATTTTTTTCGTATCTTCCGTGCCCGGTTCTCCTACGATAACTACTTCGTATGAGGGGCCGATTCCGAAGTCGAGACCCGCCAGCAGCTGCGTATATGCGCTTGGGGCCTGCTCGATTGGTTGCGAAAAAGCGATTCCGAGCTTCGATGCCATACTTTCAAAAGAGGGGTCGCCCGTTATACGCGAAATTTTAAGCAGGTTGAGCATGGCTACTGAATTACCCGAAGGAATAGCGCCGTCATAGATCTCCTTTTGTCTTGCAATCAGCTCCTCAGCGTCTTCCGATGTGAAATAGAAGCCCCCGTTTTCATCGTCCCAAAAGAGTTCCGTCATTATTTTTTGAAGCTCCAGGGCGGCTTCTAAATACCTTATTTCAAACGTGCTCTCGTAGAGCTCAAGGAGTCCCCATATGAAGAAAGAATAGTCATCGATGGTTGCCTGAATGCCCGCTTCCCCTTCCCTGTAACGGTGAAGAAGCCGGCCGTTTTCGTCCCGCATGTCCTTCAATATAAAGTCTGCTGCCCCGCGGGCGGCCTCTGCGTACCGAGGGTCGTCGAAAGCGCTTGCTCCCCCGGAGAGGGCGGCTATCATCAAGCCGTTCCAGTCTGTAAGAATCTTGTCGTCCTTGTGGGGATGCACCCTCTTCTCTCTCGCGTCGAACAGTTTTTTACGCGCGGTTTCTATTCTTTCTTCGAACCGCTCTTCACTGACGCTGTAGGACGAGGCCGCTTCGGATAGAGGTTCTTTGAGGTGAAGTATGTTCTCGCCCGTTTTCTCGCCCGAGGCTTCCTCGCTGAAGTTTCCGGACTCCTCGACACTGTATGTTTTGATAATCAAATCCGCTTCTTCTTTCCCCAGAACTTCCCTGATTTCCTCCGCTGTCCACACATAGAACTTGCCTTCTTCGCCCTCGCTGTCCGCGTCTTCGGCGGAATAAAAACCTCCTCCCGGCGCAGTCATATCCCTCAGCACGTATTCAAATATTTCCCTCGCTGTTTTTTCATATTCCTTTTTCCCGGTTGCCTGCCAGGCTTCGGTGTAGGCCATAGCGAGCATCGCCTGGTCGTAGAGCATCTTTTCAAAATGGGGGAGAAACCATTTGGGATCGGTGGAGTATCGGTGAAAACCGAAGCCGATGTGGTCGTATACTCCGCCGAGACGCATCTCCCTGAGAGATTTTTCAACCATTTGAAGCGCCTGTTCGTCCCCGGTGCGTTTCCAGTACCGGAGCAGGAACAGGTGATTGTGAGGCGTGGGAAACTTGGGAGCGGTGCCGAAACCGCCGTTTGTCTCATCGAATCTGCTTAAAAGCTGATTATAGCCTACGGTAAGCGTTCCTCCGGTGAGTTCTCTGCCCTGAGTGTCCCGAGACACATCCGTCGCTTTTTTTACCGCAGCCGTAATATTGTCTGCGGATTTTAGAACCTCGCCCCTTTGTTTCTCCCAGACTTCTTTAATCCTGGGGACCAGGTCCATCATTCCCACCCGTCCGAACCGGGCCTCCTTGGGTATATAGGTAGCCGCAAAAAAGGGTTTTTTGTCCGGGGTCATCACAATGTTCAGCGGCCATCCGCACCCTCCTTTTGAGAGCATCTGGCATACCGTCATGTAGATGTTGTCTATATCGGGTCTTTCCTCCCGGTCGACTTTTATAGACACGAAGGTTTCATTCATCAGCCTGGCCACTTCGGGGTCTTCGAACGACTCGTGCTCCATTACATGGCACCAGTGGCATGTCGAATATCCTATTGACAGTAGTATCGGTTTATCTTCCCTCAGAGCCTTTTCAAAAGCCTCGTCTCCCCACGGATACCAGTCAACCGGATTATCGGCATGCTGAAGCAGGTAGGGGCTCTTCTCGTCTTTCAATCGGTTTTGATTGCTCATGTTTTTTTCCCCGGAAGCATAGGCTGTTGAGCTGTATAAGATAGTGAGCGCAGGGAATACAGCGGCTATATAAACTATACCGGCCAGCAGGATTAAAATTGAATTTTTTATATTTGTAGTATTCAAGCTCTCGGTACGCGTTCTTCCAATTACCCTATATAACTCAGTTTACTGCCTGCTTTGAGTATTACAAGTATGGATTATCCAGAGGTTGTAGCGGGTTTCCGCTCCCGGTTGGCCTTAAATATCAATAATATGGTTTCTTGGTTATAATTGAGTACTGAATTGCTATGCAAATATTGGAAGAGAAATACTCAGAAATTATTCTGGAGCAAAAATTACTGCTCAAGTCCTTATTTATTGAAATAAAGGAATTATCCGATCCGGAGCTTGAGGGAAAGTTAAAATCGGTACAGGAGAGCGTGGAGAACCTCTTCTCTCTTGTTTTCATCGGCGAGTTCAGCACGGGAAAATCTTCCATAATCAATACCCTTCTTAAACAGCAGGTGCTCCCCGAGGGCATAACCCCCACTACCGATACAATAATCATAATTAGATACGGGGACAATGAGGAAGAACACATTGAAAATGGAAACCGTGTCATATCTCTCGCTCAGGACAGGTTAAAGGGGCTCTTTATAGTTGACACCCCCGGCACAAACGTTACGATCGAGCAGCACGAGCAGCTTACTCAGGAGTTTATCCCGAAGGCCGACATCGTGTTTTTCACGATCGGGGCGGAACGTGCGGTTACCGGAAGCGAAGCGAAGCTTATAAAATTTATCAGGGAGGACTGGTTAAAAAATATAGTTTTCCTCTTAAACAAGATCGATATCGCACGAGACCGGGACGAGCTTGAGACGCTGATACAACACACCGAAAAGGAACTGGAGCGAAAGTTCGGCATAAAGCCGCTTGTTATACCTGTCTCGGCACGACTTGCCTCTCAGGCGATGCACTCTTCCGATTCCGCCTTATACGAGAGAAGCGGATTTGAGAAGCTTGAGGAGTATATATTCAATACACTGGGCGAAGAAGAGCGCATACGGATGAAAATCGGGAGCACCTCGGATATTGCCATAAATTTATGCGCGGAGGCGGAAAATATTCTCGACGGGCATATTGAAAAAATAACCGAAGATACGCAGAAGCTGGCCGAATTCGAGAAGAAGCTTGATTCGATGAAGGAAGAGATAGTGAATAATTCCGCGCAGTTTACAGAGAGGATAAGGAGCAGGCTTCTCGAATTTAAAACGAGAGGTATTGAGTACATAGATGAGCTTATAAGGTTCAGCAACATCCTCAAGCTCACGAGCAAGAAGAAAATAGCCAAAGAGTTCGAGTACCGGGTTTCCCGCCAGACAGTGGCGGAGCTTGAAAAGGACCTCGACGCCATGGTGATCTGGACTGAAAAGTCCGCAAGGAGCCTTCTTGACAGCAGCATAGAGTTTTATAATAAGTCGATAAAGCCTGATTCCTCGGGTGTGAGTGCGGGGTTTATGTACGACAGAACGAGGCTCGTGGACACTGTCAGGTCCGAGCTTGAGAGCAAAAGAAAAGCCGTAGACCCGGCAAGTCTCGGAGGTAATCTGGTTGATTCCGCGAGAGGCGCAGTTGCGTCTGTTCTGGGCGTTCAGGTCGGCTCTCTGGCTGTCGGCGCAGCTGTGGTTTCAGCTTTTTCATCCCTTATTGTCGATATAACCGGGATACTGGCTACGGTAGCCCTTATGGCCACCGCTTTTGCCATTCTCCCTAAGAAGAGAGGAGATGCGATGAAAGAGTTCAGCCAAAAGGTGGACGCGTTGATTGAAGAGCTCATTTCCGGAGTGAGCTCACAGCTCGAAAGGGATTTCAGCGGAATAAAGATACAGGTTATGGACTCTCTTGTCCCTCTCAGGAATTTCTATAAGATGGAAAAAGAGAAATTATCCGAATCCAAGGTACGGGTAGCCGAATTAAAAGCCAAGTTTGCGGAGATCGGCGAGGGCGTGCCGGGTTCTTGATGGCCTTGTATTGCGTATAAGCGGCTCTGGCGACGATTTATAATTCGCTGCCTTCTGTCATCATTATGTTTTTGTATATCTTTTTTATTTCATCCTGGCGGCTGATAATTTCAATTCCCATGTACCATTTTTCCAGGTTGGAGTGATATAACCACTTAATTGTTCCTTCTAATCTCACAGTTTTGTCCCCTGTGTACAGGCTGACGCTTAATTGAAAGTTCGGGGGAAATCCTCTGCTTCCCTCGATTCCGACGCCGTGCTCGGAAATATTAACTATAAAACCGCTGAATCTGAGAATACGGGAATCGGCGGAGGATTTATAATCCAGAAGCCCGTACTTCAGTTTTTTGTAATAGGGAATTCTTGTAGAACGCCTCAGAACGTTAATACATTCGCCGCGACGTTCTGTAAGCTGTCCCAGCTTCAGATCTTTTTCAAATGAGCTGCCGTTATCCACAATCTTTAAATTAAATTATTATTTGACTCTATACAATTGGACTTTGGTTTGTATGTTGCTTATAACTTTCGTCCTGTTTTTGTAAGTCTGGGTGGGAATGTAATTAATTAAAACAGCAAACTATCGGGCAGACTTAAATATCGCCTCCTTACTATAGAAGGCTTAACTACTGTATGCGGATTCAGGGAGGGGGAACCGCAGCAGCTCTGATCCGCTTTAATTCCAAATCTTCATGCATATTATTTAAGGTAGTGTATATTTAAGCGCTTACAGCTATAGAGGCTGTAATTATTTCACGGGAGAAACAGGGTTTTATGAGGAATGAGAATATAAGAAATATAGCTATTATCGCGCACGTCGATCACGGCAAGACCACGCTTGTGGATGCGATGCTCAAACAAAGCGGCGTGTTC
Organism: Deltaproteobacteria bacterium; assembly: GCA_040223695.1. Lineage (NCBI taxonomy): Bacteria > Pseudomonadati > Myxococcota > Myxococcia > Deltaproteobacteria bacterium. Next base: position 15,546 of record JAVKFU010000019.1, on the reverse strand, counting down.
CGCGAGAACCAGGTTGTGGAAGAGAGAATCATGGACTCGATGGACCTTGAAAAGGAACGCGGGATAACCATAATGGCCAAGAATACGGCAGTCCTCTATGAGGGCATCAAGATAAACATAGTGGATACTCCGGGGCACGCAGATTTCGGCGGCGAAGTGGAAAGGAGTCTCAACATGGTTGACGGGGCGCTCCTGCTTGTGGACGCGAGCGAGGGGCCGCTTCCGCAGACCCGGTTTGTCGTGAAGAAAGCGCTTCAACAGAAGCTCCCGATCATACTCGTAATCAATAAGATAGACAGAAGCGACGCGCGTCCCGAGGAGGTGATTAACGAGGTTTACGACCTCTTTATCGAGCTCGATGCCGAGGATGACCAGATCGAATTTCCGATAATATACACGAATGCAAAAACCGGTGTGGCCAGGCGGAGCCTGGGAGAGGAGTCGGGCGACCTTGTTCATCTTTTTGAGACGATAGTATCCGCGATACCCGGTCCCGAGGTAGGGGACGGCAACACTACGCAGTTTCTGGTTACAAACCTTGAGTATGATAATTACGTGGGCAGGATCGCGATCGGGCGTCTCACGAACGGCGCGCTCGAGGCGAACCGCGGCTACACACTGTGCGGAGAGGGCTCAAGTACGCCGATCAGGATTTCGGTTCTCTACACATTCAGCGGTTTGCAGAAAACACCCGTCGAAAGGGTCGAAGCCGGCGAAATAGCCGCAATTGCGGGTGAGGACAAGGTGAAGATAGGCGATACGGTTTCGAGCGTTGAAAACCCCGAGCCCCTCAAGCGGATTACCGTGGATGAACCCACAATATCGATGATTTTCTATGTTAACAACGGTCCCGTTGCCGGTAAGGAGGGGAAATTTCTGACCTCCCGTCATCTGAGGGACAGGCTCTTGAGAGAAATGCTCGGGAACGTCGCCATACAGGTAAAGGATACGGAAAGGGCCGACGCCTTCGAGGTCTCGGGGCGCGGAGAGCTTCAGATGGTCGTTCTGATCGAGATGATGAGAAGAGAGGGGTACGAGTTTATGGTCTCAAAGCCCAGGGTGCTGACGAAGCTCGATAACGGCACAGTTACGGAGCCTGTAGAGCGCATATTCGTCGATGTTCCCGAGGCCTATGTAGGAGCCGTGACCGAAACCATATCTTCGAGGAAGGGGCGGATGGTCAACCTTCACAACAGCGGAAACGGAAGAGTGGATATCGAGTTTCTTATTCCGTCACGGGGTCTCATCGGCTTCAGAAGCCAGTTTCAAATAATTACGAAGGGCGCGGGTGTTATTAACGCCCTCTTCGAGGGATACGAGCCTTGGTACGGCCCGATTCCTCAGCGCTCGACAGGGGCGCTTGTCTCGGACAGAAGCGGGAAGGTGACTACCTACGCCTGTCTTTCGATGGTCGATAGAGGAGAGCTGTTTGTCGATGTCGGCACTCAAGTGTTTGAAGGCATGGTCGTGGGTGAGAGGAACAGGAGCGGCGACCTGAACGTCAATATCACAAAAGAGAAGAAACTCACCAACATGAGAAGCTCGACGGCCGAGACACTTGTCGTATTGAGGCCTCCGAGACCGTTGTCACTCGACCAGGCTATAGAGTTTATAGCCGAGGACGAGCTTGTCGAGATTACCCCTTCGAGCACGAGACTGCGTAAATTCGAGCTTGATGCCGTGAAGAGGGCAATCGAATCGAAAAGGGAAAAGAAGCTCGGTCAGTAAAGCCCTCGTTACAATAATGGAAAAGCCTTTCAGTCAATCATGTGAAAATAATAAGGGCCCGATACTCGCTGTTTTAAAGGAAGCCTTTCGGGACTCCTCTCTCGTGCTTGAAATCGGAAGCGGCACGGGACAGCACGCGGTCCACTTTGCCGCCAATCTCCCACACCTCACATGGCAGCCCTCGGATTTGGCCGAGAATATTTCCGGTATGAAGCTTTGGTTCGATGAGGCGAATCTCCCCAACATAAAAGAGCCCGTTGTCCTTAATGTTGCCGACGCCCTCTGGCCTGTAGAGGAGGCGGACGCGGTTTTTTCGGCGAACACGCTCCACATTATGGGGAAGCCCCGGATAAAGTGTATGCTTGAGGGCATAGGATTGAGACTTGAGGGCGGCGGGACGCTCTGCGTATACGGGCCGTTTAACTACGACGGCAAATATACGAGCGAGAGCAATAAAAAGTTCGACGCCTGGCTCCGGAGTCAGAACCCCGAAAGCGCTATCCGTGATTTCGAGTGGGTGAATTCCCTTGCTGAAAGAGAGGGATTAAAACTCGTCAAAGACCACGAGATGCCCGTCAATAACCGGCTGCTGGAGTGGAGGAAAGGGGCATGAGCCTTATGGCAGAATCCTTCGGATAAATCCCATATGTTGAATCAAATGCACATCCTGGGAAGCTCTAAATAAATCACTTGTAATATGAAACGCTAATTGCGGGCGAGGCGGGATTAGAATCTACTACGTAGGGCTTAGGAGAATATCTTTCAATGCCTGAATCCCGAAATACAAATCGCTGCGTAGAGGTGTACTTTGAATGTAATTGCTTGCGTTTTTTATAATAATCATGCCTTTTTCTCTAATGCGGGTGTAAAGAGCATCGGGAAAAATACAATCGCGAAAATAAGGAACGATAATATCCATAATAATTGCGAGACGCCGATCCAAATCAGATAATGGCCTCTGTCAATCAGCGGAAAGAATACTCTTACGATTGCTCCGGCAAGTAAAGCGGCAAAAATCCAGAACACTATTTTCGGAGGGTCAAATACATCTCTTCCCGTATGTCCCAGCGTTACACGGGCCATGAATCCGATAGTCATAACGCCTATACCCCCGTAGGTAAAACTGTGAACGGATAGAAAGCCAGGGATATTAAAATAGAGGGAGAGGAATTTAAGTCCGAACCCGATCACAATCCAGGTGTAAGCGACAAAAAGGACCCAGAGCATAGGCTTGCTCCATATCTTGCCCGAATACCATCCGTATAATCTGATCGAAAAAATTACAACCAGTATTCCCGAAATTACTGAAGCGATTTTGCCGTTTGGGGAAAATAACTCCGTAACGAAAAACAGAACAAAGAACACAATGCCCAGCATATCGATAGCACGCCAGTTCCTGGGGTCGAATTTGAACTTTAGTCCGTTCCGGATAAATATTGGTATCATCCTCCGCCCCATAATTAGAATGAACGATATGATTGCGAAAAGGGCCGAGTACACACCCAAATATTGGCCGTTTGATAATATCCCGAACAGACCCAGATAAAATATAATATTGCCTGCAGTTATGATGGCCAGGTGAGCGGACGGGACCGTTTTGCTCCAGGCTTTAGCGCCTATTATCGGATACGCTACTCTTATAGTAAGAATAATAAGGAACAGGCAGTCCACTACCGCCCCGATTTTCCAGGGGAAACCGGCAATAAAAGTCAGCGAAATCGATACTCTCGCAAGTATCCAGAGAACCACCAGTGAAATGAGTACCGATTTTTTGTTTATAACCACCCCTAACCAGTACTTCTCAACGGTTAATATAAAGCCCGCTATTACTGTCATTGTATAGCCGAATAACATTTCGTGGGCGTGCCACATAGCCGGGGATATATTTTCAAAATTCAGGTTGAGTCGAAAAGTATAGAAAGCCGTCCAGATTGTCATAAAAAATAATGATGATATTGTCGCCAGGATAAAAAACGGTCTATAGGCGGATTCAAACAGCGAAAAAATTTGGTCGTTCTTACCGGTTATTCGTTTCATTGCAATACCCGCATGTATGAGTGAGCGCTCACTCATATTTTACCCTTGTATCTCGTTTTGTAAAGACTTTGTGATTGTAGATTCATGCAAACCTGCATACAGGGATTTATTCCTGGCGCCGGTAAGAAAGCACCTAGAAAGATCGAAACTACCAAACCCGGAGCAATAATGGCTTAAGGGTCACAGTCAGGTCAGACACGCAGTTTTTCATGAACAGCGGTTCATCCATACGCTTTAATATATTCCGAATTCCGTAGGATTTTACGATATTTGACATCCAATCGGGAAATTGATGCTAAATTCCATCTATAATTTTGTGTTCCACTCCGGAACAGTATTTGATATAATATTTATATAAGGAAGAGGATTAAGGGGGGAATAAAATGAGCGTACTTAAAAGCTTGAAAGATTATCTGGATGATAACGGAATAAAGTACAAGGTAATTTCTCATTCTCCGGCTTATACCGCGCAGGAAATAGCTGCTTTGGTGCACGTACCGGGTAAGGAGTTGGCTAAAACGGTGATTGTGAAGGCCGATGAAGGCTATGCAATGGCGGTCTTACCGGCTTCCCGAAAAATAAACTTAGAAGCCCTTAAAGACGTAATGTCTGCAAAACATGTTGAGCTTGCCAAGGAAGAAGAGTTTGGAAAAATGTTCCCTGACTGTGAGGTAGGAGCTATGCCGCCTTTTGGGAATTTGTACGATCTGCCCATTTATGTGGCAAAAGCCTTGTCGGAAGATGAAGAAATCGTTTTTAATGCCGGGACCCATACCGACGCGATAAAGATGAGCTATCAGGATTTGGAGAGGCTTGTTAAACCCGTTATTGCGGATTTTTCAGAACAGATGAACTGATATGATCTGTCAAACCCTGACCGGTGAGTTTTTTGCGTGACATAATACAGAAGCACCCGTATACTCCAGTTACAAAAGGACGGGATGCCGAAACATTATATGGGCTGACAAAAAAATAACACGATTAGCTTCACGGGCGCTTTCGTAGCCTTTCCGTATACCGGTTTTATCAGTCGATGAATCTCCGGCAATAAAATTAAGAGATCTATTCGTTCACTTCCGCGAGCACCGCTTTTACCTCGCCCGTCTTATTCTTATCGAAATTCGGATTCGTCACCAGGACAAGCTGTAAGTATTTCTTTGCCTCCTCCATATTCCCCAGTTTGTAGTAAATCATTCCTGCGTGGTAGTAGAGAAGGGCGTCCTCGGTACCTAGCCTTAACGACTTGTTTATAGCTTCTTCAGCCTTGTTGAGCTCGCCGAGCTTGTAATAGACCCAGGCCAGAGTGTCATAGGCATAAATATCTTCAGTATTTTCAGAGTCGTGCAACGAAAGCTCCAATGCGTGATCCAGATTTTTATTATTATCTGCGTAGAAGAGGGCGAGCTCTCTTGAATGCCCTTTTATGCCGTCGTGAATAATCTCCTCATATCTTTTCTCGGCCTTCGTGTACAGGCTGTCGGCTCTTTCTTGGTCGCCCAGATTTTCATAGATATTTCCAAGGGCGATATAAAATTGAGGTTTCGGGTTCATCGTGAGTGTTTCTTCATAGAGTTCGGCGGCCCTATCGAAATTGTCTCTTATGGCATTTACCTCGGCAAGGTGCTCGAGCGCGAGATAGTAGTCTTTGTAAATCAGAAGGGCTTCCTTGTAATATTCCTCGGCAGTTGTGAGCTCCCCAGTGTTTAAATACATGGAGCCAAGCATGACTTTGGACCAGGCTAGATTTTCTTCGGGCAAGTTTTGCCTCCGGGCGAGCTCGATGGATTTTTTCATAGCCCTGATTGCCCCTTCTCTGTCTCCGTTCAGTTCTTTTATCTGAGCGATACGGCTTAATGAGTAAAAGCCGGGGTCCAGTCTGGACATTATTTCGTAAGCCCTATCCGCACCCTCATACATTCCGAGCTCCAGATAGGCGTCGCCCAGAACACCGTACGGCGTGCTCTTTTCGGGTCTTAACTCTATTGCTTTTTTCGCGTGATCAATCGTTCTATGGAAGTCGTGCTTGTAGGAGCTTATCTGCCCCAAATATATGTATGAGGCGTAAGCCTCGGGATAGAGCTCTAGCGCTTTATTGAGCGCTTCTTCAGCCTCGTTGTAAGGAGCTATCCGGCCGACCTCCCTGCCTTTTTGGATATATACCTCTCCGAGCTTCACATAGTTGTAATAATCATCCGGGTTTTGTTTAATTTTTTCTTTGTAGAACTCAATCTTGGCGTCCGCGGGACTCGTTCTGACTTTCTGATTCACGGCCTCAAGGGAATGTCCGCCTTCGTGCGCGTGGGAATAATTAGTAGTGAATGGGACTGCTATAAAGAACCAAAGCAAAAATGTGAACGCCCTTACCATTTCTAACCTCCTGTTTATTATTCTGCCGCTTAAAAGAATCAGGCAAAGGAGGGTTCGTACCCTCCCTTCGCCATGATTTGAATTGTCAATCTACAGGGCATACACCATCATCGGTGCCCGTACATCCGAACTCACCCGGATCGACGTGACGGCTGTTCCGTCCGTCGTGTGGATAATTCAGGTAAGGAAATGAAGTTCTGTACGGTTGAATATCATTAACATTAACCCCGTCGCCAATTCTGTTATGCGGGAAGGTGTTGAAGTCGGGATTCAGCACACCTACCGCAGCGCGAGATACTATGTCAATAACATCGTCAACCACACGACGCCCGTTAGGGAATCCTGCAGGGTCGTCGTTGGTCTCATCTTCGTCGAGTACGGTGAGAAAGCCCAGCCTGCTCTGCTGGTCGGGCGGTGTCGGGGGAACGCCAGTGTTTAATCTCAACAGGTCAGCGATTGGTCCCGCAGACGTTCCTTCGGGCGCTATTGGCGGAGCATATTGAACCAATGGAATAAGATCGAGCCTCGGAACATCGGGTATAGGCAGAATATTAGGGCCGAATAACGCCTCATATACGGAGTTTAATACACGGGCAATCACCGGATCGAGAAAGAAGTCCTGGAAGATTGAATCATTTTCAGGCTGAGACATGCTGAATTCATCTTTAAAACCGATCCCTATAATAAGCTCATTGATTAAAGGGTTGGCCATTCTCTGAATCTGAGTGAACTTCTTTGAGAGCTGGGGTGCTTCTCCCGGACCTCTGAAAAATTTCCTCGTCGGTCTGGAGCTTGTTCCCCACATGCCTATTGTGGATTCAGGTTCGGATGCAGCGTGCTTTTCCCCGTCGCTCGTCAAAAGTTCTATAGGAACTTCGATAGCTATCGCGTTTACGTTATAGCCTGAGAATTCGTCAGATGCGTAATTATTAAAGTCGTCTGCATCCTGCTCGTCTGTCAGCACTCCCTGAACAACGAATCCCTGTGTTCTGAAGTTAAACGAGTCAAACGCGGCTCCGAGGTCAAGCCAGAAAGGGTCATCAACCGTTCCGGCAAAAACGCTAATGCCGTCCTCAACTTCATATACGCCCTGCTCAAAGAGTGAAGGATAATCAGGCATTGTCCTGGGTCCGGCGTTTGTCGGAACTTTAAAAAGAGGACCGCCCGTTACTTTTTTAAGAACCGTGCGTTCCTTGCCCCTTACCATTGTTACGGTGTAGGACTGTCTCAGGCCGAGTCCCTCAGAGCCGGGACCGTCAAGGGCTGTTATCGCAGGCGGCACCACAGGCTGCCCGGCTGTTGGATTCCCGTCCAGATCGTCGGGAGCATTATCCGGCGCGTTAACACCGCCAAGAGCGCCTACGTATGCTGTAAAAACGTTCGGAAGCCTGATTTCGTTCTGAAACCGGAACTCAAAGACTATGTCTTCGACCGCGTCATGGTCGTTATCAACCCTGATCGCGTAAAGTATCTCCGGGTCGAACGGGAAATAAGTAGGGCCGTTTCCCGGCTCCAGAAAAGGGTCGTAGGTTACGATCATCGTAACTTTATCGGAAGCGTTGGGATCTTCCGGATCGTAACTTACAAATGCAAACACATCCGGAATATCAGCCTCGTCGTCTATTGCGGTGATTGGCGCCTCTCTGTGATTAGCGCCTTCCGCTATCGGCTGAAAGGATATAGCGGAAATAAACAAACCCGCTATTAATAATGTAAACACTGTTAATACTCGTGAAATGCTCATAATTCTTACCTCCTTTGATTTTAAATTCGCATATATATACGGAGACAAAAGAGGCTTGGAGCACATTCATGTACGAATTTAATTAATATATGCTATCTATATTAGAAAGTATTAATTGATAATATATTAAACGGCTGCCCGGACGGACAGCCGTTTACAAATTAAATTTATGATGAGAAGGGGAATCTTGCGGATGGTTAACGATACACTTATGTGCTTCGGCTTGAGTTTAACAGTCTAAATATTGTGGCGATTGGATATGATTATTCCTCTACAAACTCGAGTGCCGCTGAGTTTATGCAATATCTGAGGCCCGTCGGCTCAGGCCCATCGTTGAACACATGCCCTAAATGCTCGCCGCATTTGCTTAAAACCTCCGTGCGCTCGAACCCCAGATCGTAGTCGGGTTTTAGTATAACTGCGTCTGCTGAAACGGGCTTCCAAAAACTTGGCCATCCGGTCCCCGAATCGTACTTACTGTCGGAATGAAATACAGGCTCTTTACAACCGGCCGTAACATAGACACCCTTTTTCTCATTATAGATAAGATCGCCTGAGAAAGCCTTCTCCGTGCCTTTCTCCCAAATTACTTTATATTGAGACGGGGTCAGCTTCTTCTTCCATTCTTCTTTCGTTAGCCCTATCACGCCCTCCGGCAGATTATCGTCCGCAATATTTTCAGCAGTAGCCTCAACCACTTTTACGGAGCCTGTCGAAGTCTTATTTTGTGTAAGAAAATAGATTAAGCCAACGCTAAAAATGACCGATACTACTATTACCTGTATTACTTTCTTGCTCATAACTTATCTCCTCGAAATTTTTTGTTTTTAAAGAAGGCGCTTTCGATGTGAACGAAAGCGCCCCTTTTTTATGAACCAATTTTTTAGTTTGGCAGAAGAACAGCATCTACAACCTGAATAACTCCGTTTGACTGAATTACATCGTAGGTTGATATACTCGCCACGTTTCCTTTCTCATCCTTGATAAGGATGTTGTGAGGACCGTTCATCCAGGCTGTCAGCGTATCGCCGCTTACGGTTTTCAGCTCGGCCTTTCCGTCGTTTGCGTTAATTTTTTCAGCAAGCTGATCGAACGTAAGACGACCGGGCACGACATGATAGGTAAGCACCTTGGTCAGCGTGTCCTTATTCTCCGGCTTGAGAAGGGTCTCGACCGTTCCGTCCGGAAGGTTCTCGAACGCGTCATTCGTCGGAGCAAACACTGTGAACGGTCCCGGACCTTTAAGCGTTTCTACCAATCCCGCAGCCTGAACCGCGGCTACAAGTGTTGTGTGATCGGCTGAATTAACGGCATTGTCCACGATGTCCTTTGTCGGATACATCGCCTCGCCGCCTACCATTACGGTAGTGTCGGCATATGCGGTTAATCCGGCTATTGTAAAAACTGCCGCCATTACAGGCAGCATTAAAAACTTTTTAAATATCTTGTGCATTTAAGCACCTCCTCTGTTTTTTTTCACATATGTATACGCTGATTTTTACAATTTGGATCTTTAAAAATAATAATCGTCCAAAGGAGTAATAATTTGGGTAATAAGGGCTAAGTTGCCATTGGCATTTTTGATGGCGGATATATCTTGCGTATAAAAGATGGGAACGGATTCTTAATTATGATATTTATAAAGAGGGGCGGGAAGCCGGTTCTCAAAAGAGGCGCGGCTTCCCTCCGGGGGGTATGGGTTATGATTTTTGGGTAGAAGACAGCCTGACGCCAAAAACTGTAAAACTGTCGTCTTCACTCGAATTATCGGAAACCTTCGAGTTCGATTCAACACTCTCGCCTTTAGGGCTAATGTAGAAACTGATAAAATCCTTCTCTACCTTGCCGCCTTTTGCCTGGCTACTAACTTCGGATTTAACTACCGGAGTTTTTACACCAAAAGCATGTATGTCGGCGAATGATACAGACGGTAATACGAGCGCTAGACTCAAAGCCGCGATTGCTAATAGCTTTCTCATTTTTCTTGCCTCCTTATAAATTTTATTCATGTCCGACCGGGTTATGAATATGTTTTCCCTAGATTACGTGGATATACCGGCCTTGGATCACTTCTTTTGGTGAAAAAAGAAATTTATATAAGGTGAGCCTGGCGGTTATTAAGGACTTTCACCAAAGGGAGCCCCACTGTCTGGGAGTTAAAATATTACTATGCAAAATCTATTTATGTCGAGTTTACAAAATGGAACTTATGTGGCGGGCAACATTTCATTTTCTTCGGAAGACTGGACAAGGAGAAGGCAACCGTTTTCTGAATATATACTATCGTGAACGCTGTGCGCTTCGGCTCTGATATAATCACCCTTGCTGAAAGCCTTTCCCCCCGTGTGTAAGTCACCTTCTATTACATAGCACTCTTCGGCTTCCGTGTGTACGTGGTCGGGAAAAGTAGCTCCGGCGTCCATTTTTACAAGCACTGTAGCATACTTACGTTCAGGGTCCTCATAAAGCTGTTTTACCTTAACTCCTTTGACGACTTCGGCCCACTCTCCTTCGTCTGCCCTTACGTATAGAAATCCGCTTTGTTCCTCACTCACTCTCTTTTTTTTTTCAATTTGACCGAGTAAGCGTTTCTCTAAACCCTCCGGCTCTTTCAAGGGCTCGGTGTTATAGGAAATGTCGTTCACGATATCTTTGAAGTATTGAAGATGGGCGTTCGCCGCGACTTCGTCTTTTAGCAGGGCTTCGAACTCTGCTTTTTCCTCTTCACTCAACACGCCTAGAGCGTAGGAAGCAGCTAAATTCTGAATTTCTTCGTCAGTGTATTTTTGTGACATGTTCCGACTCCACTCCCGCATTTTTAATTATATTCTTTAATTTAACCATTGCAACTCTGATAGTGCTCTTTACCGATCCTACGGGTATTCCGACTCTTTCCGCTATCTCGCTGTGACTGAACTGGTGATAATATGATAGCTCGATTACTTCCTTCTGTTTAGGGGTAAGCTGAGATATTGCGCCTCGGACAAGCATTCTTTTCTCGCCGGCAATGCATGAGTCCTCGGGGGTGCCTTTACCCTTTATCATATTTTCATCGATATGCTCGTTTATACTGACCGTCCTGGCGTTTTTTCTAATTTTGTCGATCGAGCGGCTCCTTGTGATCATCAGAAGCCAGCTTAACGGTTGACTCAGCTCAGGGTCATATTGAGACGCGTTTTTCCATATATACATGAATACCTCAAGCGCTACTTCTTCAGCTTCTTCGGCGTTGAAGATTATCCTGTGTGACATTCCATATACAAGCCTGACCGTTTTTTTATAAAATTTCCTCATAGCTTCTTCGTTGCCCAGAGAAATCTGCGCAAGCAATAATTTCAAGTCCCGCTCTTCACTTGAATGCTCTGAACGCGACTCGGCCCTGTCGGGATTCATAGTGGCAACTCCTTTCTCATAGTTCATCTCGTCTTTATTCCCTCCCAATTTCGAATTGACCAAATCAATTTCATACCCTGTACAAATTGTCTGACAATTTATCTCTAAGAAACAGTCTCGCCCTACGAATCCTGGATTTAACTGCGGATAGGCTTATCCCTAATATTTCCCCGATTTCCACACTGGTAAGTCCTTCTAAATCACTGAGATGAAATACTACTCTATTTATTTCAGGCATCTCGCTAATCGCTTTTTCTATTTTTCCCTTCTGCTCTCTTCTCATTACGATATCATCCGGTATAGAGCTCCAATCTTGTAGTTCTGCTCCATGCGCATATCCGGTTTTATCATATGTTTCTAAATTCTCCAGACTTAATTGCTGCTGGTATTTTTTTTCTTTCCTGAGATAAAGAAAACTCACCGTTGTAGCAACTCTATATAGCCAGGTGGAGAATCTTGCCTCTTGACGAAAGGTATGGAGCTTTTCCACTAGTGTGAGAAAGACCTCCTGAAGAACGTCGTCAGCGTTTCTCATATCATGCGTAATTCTGAACGCAAGCCTGTGAATCTTCCAGCCATAGCGATCAACGATTTCATTAAACGCCTCTTCATCTTCATTTTCGAGATAGCGTGTAACAAGTTCCTCATCAAACAACTCTTTATAATCTATAAATGTAATATCATCCGGGTACTCCTTCTCAGACGATTCGAATATAGAGGCTTCACCGCTACTAATCGAGTCATAGTTGTAAGCTAATTGCCGGTTATTTTGTATAGGATCGATCAAGCTATCATTACTCATATCACATCTCCTTTTTTCACTGATATCAGATTTTCCAGGAGCTTCTCGATAAACATCGGACAATTAACGATCCGCAACTTCTCGTCATTTATACTCTCCAGCATTTTTACTCCATTGGGATCAATATAAGAAACTCCCGCGAAATCCAATATTACAGTCTTGTTTTTTTTATCCTTATGGATCAAACATTCATCTTTTAAAGTTGATACACATGTACCGACCAATTTTCCGTCCAGTCTCAATCTTGTAGTTTCTAAATCCAGATATGTTAATGTGATTCTTAGCACTTTCGGCAACCTCGCACGTGATTTAAATGTTTTTACAATTTAATATGTGCAAGGGCTGTGCCAGATATCGTAAAGCGGCGCAATCCTGCTTTAAGTGGCTGGGATCATAGGATTTTGTTGATGAGGTTTACAAGTTAGTATTAAGTTCTGCGTACTGATACTTACGACATATCGAGGAATTGCGTTATTTCATAATTATATGGTTTTACTAGAGTAGTTTTACTTCCTTTTTTATGCCTAATTTACCCATCCGGCTTCTGAGCGTGCTAGGATTTATACCCAGTATGTGAGCGGCTCCCTTCTCTCCGTGAATTTGCCAGTTGCATTTATTCAATACCATTATGATATGCTCACGTTCAAGGCTTTCCAAAGATAAAGATTCATCCTCCCTTGATGTAGGTTCAGGTAATGATCCAACAAGGGTTTTATCTATATTGAGTGTTTCATTCGTTGAAACAATGACTGCCCTTTCAACTATATTTTCTAATTCCCTGATGTTTCCCGGCCAGGAATAATTCTTCAAACTCTCGATATCTTCCTCACTAACTGACTTTATTTCTTTACCCATTTTATTTGCATATTTTTGTGTGAAGTACATGGTAAGAACGGGAATATCTTCTCTGCGTTCACTGAGCGCCGGAAGAGTTATTGGAAACACGTTTAAACGGTAATACAGGTCCGCACGAAATTTCCCTTCCTTTACCGCGGTCTCCAGGTTTCTGTTAGTCGCGGCTATTACCCGGACATCCACTTTACGTGTCTCATTACTTCCGACCCGCTCAAACTCCCTTTCCTGAAGTACTCTAAGGAGTTTGGCCTGCGCATCAAGTGGCAGGTCCCCCAACTCATCAAGGAATATAGTGCCTCCGTCCGCGAGCTCGAATTTCCCTATTTTCCTAGTGAGCGCTCCAGTGAACGCGCCCTTTTCATGCCCGAATAATTCACTTTCAATTAAACCGGAAGGAATCGCGGGACAGTTCACTTTAATTAAAGTCATTTGTTTTCTCGAACTGAGATTATGGATGGCTCTTGCGATTCGCTCCTTCCCCGTTCCTGTATCTCCTCTAATTAGTACAGTTGAATCAGTATTTGCAACCATCTCGACTTGACGCAGAACCTCTTTTAGAACTTTACTCTCACCAATTATTTCTTCAAAGTTATGCTCGGTTTTTATCTCTTCTTTAAGGTATATATTCTCCGACTCGAGTCTCTTCTTTAGCTTGTTCAGCTCGTTCAATGCTTTTTCAAGGTCGTCGGCCTGCTTTGCGTTACTGACTGCTATTTCGATTTGATTGGATACTATTTCCATTAACTCCAGTTCTGCTTTATCAAAAGAATTCTTCTTGAGTGAGGTTAAGTTTATAACTCCTATGTTTTTATTCTCGAATTTTATGGGCATAGATAAGTAACTATTTATTCCTAATTCTCTCCCCGACGGACCGATGAACTCGTCCTTCTCCGTATCAGGGCAATACCGTGGGGTACCGTCGATGATCACTTTCCAGGTAAAACCTTTGGGGTAGGGGACTCTCCCCGCCCTTTGAATATACCAGTCAGGTGTACCCCTCGATGCTTTGATTACGGCCTCGTCCCCCTCAACGTTGTAGATGGATACTTTATCCACGTCTTCCAGGTTGTTTATCAGCGACTCAACCGCGTTTTCATATACTTCTTGTATATCTATAGATTGGTGAACGCTTTTAGTGACGGAGTTTATAATCTCTTCATGTTTACTTTTTTTAGAAAGTTGCTTGTTACTGAGCCTGAGTGATTCCTCAGCAATCATACGCTCCAGTTCAGAGCCTGCACGGATCGCGAATAATTGTAATATGGAAAAGTGTTTCGAGATTTCCTTAAACGGCTTATCATGAAATACCGCTAGATGACCTATGACGCTTCCTTTACTGTTACTAAGCGGGATCCCTAAGTAGCCCTGAGCGTCAAATTTCTTCAGGTCCTCGTCAGCGGGGAAGAGTTCGGCAACTTTTTCGTTGTAGCAGCAAAATTCACCCGAAATTACCTTCTCGCATGGGGTTCCTTCTAAGTCGTATTCAAAATTTTCTCCATATTTGGATTTGCTCCAGAAAGCAAGCGTTCTTACCTTCTTCTTATTTGAATTAATACATTTGGAAACGAACGCGTATTTTACATCCAGGGAGGATGCCATATTCCTTATAAGTACGCGGAAAAAATCAACGCCTGTTACAGAAGCGGTCTTTTCTACCAGTGTTTTAAGCGATTGCTCGACGACTTTTCGATCTGTAATGTCAAGCCAAGTGCCGACTATTTCCTTAGGCTCGGTGTTTTCCGCGGTTATCAGGACGGCTTTGTCGAGGAACCAACGGTATGTACCGTCAGCGCATTTCCATCTGTATTCAAGTTCAAAGTTCTCCTTTGAAAGAACTTCTTGCATCTCGTCTAATGCTTGTTGCTTATCTTCGGGATGTATTCTAGAGTGCCAAAACTTATTGTCAGCAATGAATTTATCGGCTTCAAACCCGGTTATATGTTTGATGTTCTCACTTATATAGAGGGCGCCAAAGTCTCCATAAGCCTTGGTTGCATACATAGCGACGGGAATTGATTTAAGAATTAAGGACTGCCGTAGCTCACTTTCTCTTAGAGCGTCGTCAGATGTTCTTTTGTCTTTAGCTTTATTACTTTTATTCACCATACCAAGATTGAGTCTTTACAATAATGCGATTTTATACATCGTACCATTTATTTTATTAAACCAATAGATTCGGATAATACTTCCTGCATGCTGATTATGATTTCAAACGGGCGCAGATCCACTGTCATTTGCGCCCGTTTGATGTTTCTAGATATTTTACAAATCGGCAGGGGACTTGTCTTTTATCTCAGTCCAGTTTGCATCTGCTTTGGTTATGTTTCCAGGTATATCCTTGTTCCATTCTTTCTGAATATTTTTATCCAGATTCAGGTAGAGCTTTCCGTCAACGATCTTCCAGACTTGGGGGTCGCCAACAAACTTCTTGTTTACGGAGACTCCGAATGCGCACCATCCCCCGTAGGCGGGAAGATACTTTTCGGGGTTCTTCTCGAATGCGTTCTTATTCTCCTCATTCGCGAATAAATAGGTTACGCCTTCATAAACCACTAGGTTATTACCGTCTCCCCTTACCGGTTTTCCTTCCGTATGATACGACACGAGGTCATATCCCAAT